>NZ_JBEZKB010000012.1:0-228274 GCF_040651475.1 Streptomyces sp. NPDC048442 | reverse complement strand
CCGGGAGACCGGGCTGATCGTCGCGGAGCTGCTCTTCGACGCGCGGCTGCGGGCCGGGGACACGTACTTCTTCGAGTACGGCTTCGAGGGCCCCGGCTTTCGGGGCTCGCCGACTGCGGTGCGTCGCGCTGGTGAGCCGTACGGTCAGTAAGCCATCAGCCCTTTTCCACAAGGGACTTGAGGGCGATGTTGAGCTTGAGGACGTTCACCCTGGGCTCCCCCATGAAGCCGAGCGTGCGGCCGTCGGTGTGCTGTGCGACGAGCTTGTCGACGGCGGCGACGTCGAGGTGGTTGCGCTCGGCCACACGGTGGGTCTGAAGCTCCGCGTACGCGGGCGAGATGTGCGGGTCGAGTCCCGAGCCGGAGGAGGTGACGGCCTCGGCCGGCACGTCGGAGGGCTTGACCTGGTGGGTGGCCGTCGAGTTGTCCTCGATGACGGCCTGCCGGGCGGAGAGCACCTTGTAGCAGAGGGTGGACTGCTCGTCCTCGGTCTTGTAGTCGGACAGCTTCGCCGGGCACTTGCCGTCGACCGCGCCGCTGTCGCCGGAGAGGTTGGTGGCGCCGGAGAGGATCAGCGAGTACTGGGTGTTGACGCTGTTGGAGCCCAGGCCGTTGGAGGGGCGCGGCTGGAACCACTTGAGGTCCGCCCGCGGCGTCTCCTCGGGGTCGTCCGCATTCTTCGGCGGGAGGTTGTACGACTGGCCGATCAGCTCGGAGCCGACGACCCTGCCCGTCGCCGGGTCCTTGATCTCCGAGCCGTTGGCCTTCTCGGAGAAGGCGACCTGGGCGATGCCGGTGATCGCGAGCGGGTAGATCACGCCGCACACGACCGTCAGGACGATCAGGGCGCGCAGTCCCGCCCACAGCAACCGGCCGGTGTTTCCTACGGAGTTGTTCATGACGTGGTCAGCACGCTTTCTGGTTAACGCAGGCCGGGAATGAGGGAGAGGAGCAGGTCGATGAGCTTGATGCCGATGAACGGGGCGACGAGCCCGCCGAGTCCGTAGATCCCGAGGTTGCGGCGGAGCATCTTGTCGGCGCTCATCGGCCGGTACCGGACGCCCTTCAGGGCGAGCGGTACGAGCGCGATGATGATCAGCGCGTTGAAGATGACGGCGGAGAGGATCGCGGACTGCGGCGATGACAGGCCCATGATGTTGAGCTTGTCGAGGCCCGGGTAGACCACCGCGAACATCGCCGGGATGATCGCGAAGTACTTCGCGACGTCGTTGGCGATCGAGAAGGTCGTCAACGCACCCCGGGTGATGAGGAGTTGCTTGCCGATCTCGACGATCTCGATGAGCTTGGTGGGGTTGGAGTCGAGGTCCACCATGTTCCCGGCCTCCTTGGCGGCCGAGGTGCCGGTGTTCATCGCCACGCCGACGTCCGCCTGGGCGAGGGCGGGCGCGTCGTTCGTACCGTCGCCGGTCATCGCGACGAGCTTGCCGCCCGCCTGCTCGCGCTTGATCAGCGCCATCTTGTCCTCGGGCGTCGCCTCGGCCAGGAAGTCGTCGACCCCGGCCTCCTCGGCGATGGCCTTGGCGGTCAGCGGGTTGTCGCCCGTGATCATGACCGTTCTGATGCCCATCCGGCGGAGCTCGTCGAACCGCTCCCGCATGCCTTCCTTGACGACGTCCTTGAGATGGACGACCCCCAGGACGCGTGCGCCGTCAGCGTCTTCCAGAGCCACCAGCAACGGCGTGCCACCAGCCTGGGAAATCCGGTCGGTGAGCTCCTGTGCGTCCTGCGCGACACTGCCGCCCTGCTCCTTCACCCAGGCCACGACCGATCCGGTCGCACCCTTGCGCACCTTGCGTCCGTCCACGTCCACACCCGACATCCGGGTCTGAGCGGTGAAGACCACCCACTCGGCGCTCTCCAGCTCCCCCTGGTGGCGCTCGCGCAGACCGTACTTCTCCTTGGCAAGTACGACGACGGAGCGGCCTTCCGGGGTCTCGTCGGCGAGCGACGACAGCTGGGCGGCGTCGGCCAGTTCGGCCTCACTCACGCCTCGTACCGGAAGGAATTCGGCGGCCTGCCGGTTGCCCAGCGTGATGGTGCCGGTCTTGTCGAGGAGGAGGGTGGAAACGTCGCCCGCGGCCTCGACCGCCCTGCCCGACATGGCCAGTACGTTGCGCTGGACGAGGCGGTCCATGCCCGCGATGCCGATCGCGGAGAGCAGCGCGCCGATCGTCGTCGGGATCAGGCAGACGAGGAGCGCGACGAGCACGATCATCGACTGCTCGGCGCCGGCGTACGTGGCGAACGGCTGGAGGGTGACGACGGCCAGCAGGAAGACGATGGTGAGGGAGGCGAGGAGGATGTTGAGCGCGATCTCGTTGGGCGTCTTCTGCCGGGCCGCGCCCTCGACCAGGTTGATCATCCGGTCGATGAACGTCTCGCCGGGCTTCGTCGTGATCTTGATGACGATGCGGTCGGAGAGGACCTTCGTACCGCCGGTGACGGCACACCGGTCGCCGCCCGACTCGCGGATGACGGGGGCGGATTCGCCGGTGATGGCGGACTCGTCGACCGATGCGACGCCTTCCACGACGTCACCGTCGCCGGGGATGATGTCCCCGGCCTCGCAGACGACGAGGTCGCCGATACGCAGGTCAGTACCCGGCACGCGCTCCTCGTCGCTGCCGACGATCCGGCGGGCGACGGTGTCCGTCTTGGCCTTGCGCAGGGTCTCGGCCTGCGCCTTGCCGCGGCCCTCGGCGACGGCCTCCGCCAGGTTGGCGAAGATCGTCGTGAGCCACAGCCAGGCGGTGATCGCCCAGCCGAACCAGTCGCCGGGATCGAGTATCGCGAAGACGGTCGTCAGCACGGAGCCGATCTCGACCACGAACATCACCGGGGACTTGATCATCACCCGGGGGTCGAGCTTGCGGATCGCGTCGGGGAAGGACTTGAGGAGCAGCTTGGGGTCGAAGAGGCCCCCGCCGACCCGGCCCTGGTCGCTGCTGCCGCCGCTGTCGGGCTTGTGTCCGGTGGGGAGGTCCGGGTGCGGCGCCCGGGTGCCGGAAGGGCTGGTGGTCGCGGTGGGTGTGCTCATGATGCGAGCCCTTCGGCAAGCGGTCCCAGCGCGAGCGCGGGGAAGTAGGTGAGACCGGTGATGATCATGATCGTGCCGACCAGCAGGCCGGTGAACAGCGGCTTCTGCGTACGCAGCGTGCCCGCCGTCTCCGGTACGGGGGTCTGTTCGGCGAGCGAACCGGCCAGGGCGAGCACGAACACCATCGGCAGGAAGCGGCCGAGGAGCATCGCGATGCCGATGGTCGAGTTGAACCACCCGGTGTCGGCGCTCAGCCCGCCGAACGCGCTGCCGTTGTTGTTGGCGCCCGAGGTGTAGGCGTACAGGATCTCGGAGAAACCGTGCGCACCCGAGTTCAGCATCGAGTCGCCCGGCGTCGGCAGTGCCATGGCGACGGCGGTGAAGCCGAGCACCAGCGCCGGGGTGACCAGGATGTAGCAGGCGGCGAACTTGATCTGTCGGGTGCCGATCTTCTTGCCCAGGTACTCGGGCGTACGGCCGACCATCAGACCGGCGATGAACACCGCGATGATCGCCATCACGAGCATTCCGTACAGCCCGGAACCGACACCGCCGGGCGCGATCTCGCCGAGCTGCATGCCCAGGAGGTTGATGCCGCCGCCGAGTCCGGTGTTGGAGGAGTGGAAGGAGTTGACGGCCCCGGTCGAGGTCAGCGTCGTCGCGACGGAGAAGATCGCCGACCCGGCGATCCCGAACCGGTTCTCCTTGCCCTCCATCGCACCGCCGGCGAGGTCGAACGCCGGGCCGTGGTGGGCGGATTCGGTCCACATCATCAGCGCGGTGAAACCGAGCCAGATCGTCGCCATGGTGGCGAGGATCGCGTACCCCTGCTTGACCGAGCCGACCATCTTGCCGAAGGTCCGGGTCAGCGCGAACGGGATGACCAGGATGAGGAAGACCTCGAAGAGGTTCGAGAGGGCGTTGGGGTTCTCGAAGGGGTGGGCGGAGTTGGCGTTGAAGTAACCGCCGCCGTTGGTGCCCAGCTCCTTGATGACCTCCTGCGAGGCGACCGCACCGCCGTTCCACTGCTGGGAACCCCCGGCGAACTGGCCCACCTCGTGGATCCCGGAGAAGTTCTGGATCGCCCCACAGGCCACCAGCACCAGGGCGCCGACGACGGAGATCGGGAGCAGGATGCGGACGGTGCCGCGCACCAGGTCGGCCCAGAAGTTGCCGAGCTCACCGGTGCGGGAGCGCGCGAAGCCCCGTACCAGAGCGGCGGCAACGGCCATCCCGACCGCGGCCGAGACGAAGTTCTGGACGGCCAGGCCGCCGGTCTGAACGACGTGGCCCATGGCCTGTTCGCCCGAGTACGACTGCCAGTTGGTGTTCGCGACGAAGGACGCGGCGGTGTTGAACGCCTGGTCCGGGTCGATGGACGAGAAGCCGAGCGACCCGGGCAGGGAACCCTGCACCCGCTGCATCAGATACAGGAAGAGGACGCTCACCAGGGAGAAGCCGAGGACGCCGCGCAGGTACGCGGGCCACCGCATCTCCGTACTGGGATTGGCACCTATCGCCTTGTAGATCCACTTCTCGACCCGCAGATGCTTGGGCGAGGAGTAGACACCGGCCATGTAGTCGCCGAGTGGGCGGTACGCCAGCGCGAGGGCGGCGACGAGTGCGAGGAGCTGGAGCACTCCGGCGAGGACGGAAGACATGTCGGGCTCAGAACCTCTCCGGGTACACAAGGGCGAGGATCAGATATCCCAGCAGGGAGACGGCCACGATCAGGCCGACGATGTTCTCGGCAGTCACAGCTTCGTCACCCCCCTGGCGACGAGTGCCACCAGCGCGAAAACCGCGAGTGTGGTGACGACGAAGGCCAGATCGGCCATCGCGAGCTCCTGAATGCAGTGGGTGGGTGGAGGCGGGTCTCACGACCCGGGCCGTACGACCCGAGCCGTACGTCCCAAGAGAAGAGAAACCCCTCTCAGCCACCCTTTGACCTGCGTTAACGCCCCCCTGACGCGCGCAGTGCCGCTCTTGACGCGTCTCGTACGGGGACGACACCTGGCCGAGATCCGGCGCCGGACATCCGGGGCCGGGCACGCCGGGCCGGGCACGCCGGGCCGAGGGCACGCGGGGCCAGGCGTGCCGGGCCGAGGGCACGCGGGGCCAGGCGTGCCGGGCCGAGGGCACGCGGGGCCAGGCGTCCCGGGCCGAGGCTCTAGGGGAGGCGCGCCAGCAAGTGGGCGTCGAGGAAGCCGCGCTCGGAAGCCGGGTCGTGGAGCAGCCGGGCGAAGGGGACCAGCCCGGCCCCGGCCAGCAGCTCGGCGAACCGGTCCACCGGCCAGCTGTAGGCGGGCGTCACCTTGTGGTCGAAGCGGACCGGCTCCGATGCGTCGGTCGCGAAGAACGAGACCAGGAGCAGACCCCCTGGCGCCAGGACACGTACCTGCTCGGCAAGCAGCGCGGGCAGTTCCCCGGGCGGGGTGTGGATCATCGAGTAGTGGGCCAGCACTCCGCCGAGCGTGCCGTCCTCGACCGGCAGGGCCTCCATGCGCGCCTCGTCGAACCGCAGCGCCGGATGGGCCCGCCGGGCGTGGTCGACCATGGCGGGGGAAAGGTCGAGGCCGAAGGCGTCCAGCCCGAGGTCGTGCAGCATGGCCGTCAGATGTCCGGGTCCGCACCCGACGTCGGCCGCCCGCGTGTTCCCCGTACCGCGCACCAGCTCGGCGAAGGTGCCGATCATGTTCCGCGCGAACGGCTGCGTCTCCAGCCCGTCGGCGAACAACGACGCATACAGCTCGACGACCCCGTCGTAGGCCACCCTGGTCTCATCCTGGTGCTCCCTCACGGGAAAGGACGCTAGCATCCGCGCGCGGTCGCGGCCTCTCCGGCCCCGTGCCGCGCTGCAAGAAACTCGCGTGCCAGGCAAGGCCGTTCACGGTTACGTTCGGTCCATGGAGCCGATGGATTCTGTACGAGTAAGGCGCATGCGGGAGAGCGACCTCCCGTCTGCGGAGCGTGCGTCGGCGGTGACGTTCCTGGAGGGTGACCGGAGCAGCAGGAGGGTTAACGAGCCGGAGCCGAGGCCCCGTTCGGCGGCGGAGTCCGCGGGGTGGATCGACCGGATGAGCCACTTCCTCGCCACGGACCCGGAGGGCTGCTGGGTGGCGGTGGACGGTCCGGGGAACGACGGTGAGGTGGGCGACGGCGGCGCGGGCGAGGGTGCGGATGGTGCGGGCGAGGGTGCGGGTGGCGCGGACGGCCCGAGCGAGGACCGGGTTGTCGGCTTCGCGCTCTCGCAGAACCACGGCGGCCTGTGGATCCTCCTGACGTACGGCGTACTGCCCGGCCTGCAGGGCAGGGGCATCGGGAAGCGGCTGATGGACGCCGTCCGGGCCCATGCCGGCGACCGGCAGGGCATGTTCATCTCGACGGTGCACCCCGGGGCGACCCGCCGCTACTGGCGGGCGGGATTTTCCCTGCAGCCCCTGATGAACCTGTCCGGCACCGTCGACCGTTCGACGCTTCCCGCCGTCACCGGGCTGCGGGAGGGCGGGGCCGACGACATCGGGTGGATGGACCGCGTCGACCAGGAAGTACGCGGAGCAGGGCGCGGCCCCGACCACCTCCACATGCAGAAGACGCTGCGGTTGATCGTCTCCTGTGGGGAGGACGGCCGACGCGGATACGTCTATACGGACGACAGCGGCCGGGCCCACCTGCTGGCCGCCCAACACCCGGACACCGCACAGAAGTTGCTCTGGGAAACGCTGGCGCAGGCTCCGTCGGGCTCCGCCCCCCAGGACCGCATCTTCGTCACCTCCACCATCAGCGCCTCCAACCACTGGGCCGTGGACGTCGGGCTCGCCGCCCGCCTGGACCTCGGCCAGGATGGCTATCTGGCCCTGCGCGGCATGGAGGCGCCGGCCCCGTACCTGCCGAGCGGGCGGTTCCTCTGACGCAGGAGACGCGGGAGGCGCCGGAGACGCGGGACGCGGGACGCGGCGGCATCGCAGGCGGAATTCCGCCACCCCCTCCTCGTCCAGGTCTACGACGCCGAAAGCACCTGGGGCCGCGACGACGACCTCTTCCTCGCTCTCGTCGACGAGGCGGCCCCGGCCGAAGCCGCGGGCCGCGCACGCGTGCTCGACCTCGGCTGCGGTACAGGCAGACTCACCGTCGCCCTCGCGGCGGCCGGGCACACGGTCACGGGTGTCGACCCGGCCCATGCATCACTCGCCGCAGCGCGCGCCAAGTCGGGTGCGGAGAAGGCGAGTTGGGTGGAGGGCACGACCTCGGGCCTGCCGGGCCCCGGCGCCGCCTACGACGTGGCGGTCATGACGGCCCATGTCGCCCAGTTCTTCGTCGAGGACGACGAGTGGGCCCGGACCCTCGCCGACCTGTCTGGACCGAAGGGACTGAAGTGACCGAGTTTCGCAATGGCGGCTGCACGGTGACCTTCACCCACCACTACGTCTTCCCGGCCCCGGAAGAGCAGCGACAGGACCAGCAGTCGGCGTCGGCCCCACCCCCGGCCCCACTCCCCCGGGAAGAACTGCTGAGCAGCGCCACACTCCGCTTCCGCACCGAAACCGAAATCCGCGACTCCCTGCATGCGGCGGGCTTCACCGTCGAGCAGATGTACGGCGGCTGGCGGCGGGAAGGGGTGGGCGCGGGGGACGGAGAGTTCATCGTGGTGGCCACGGCCGCCGCCACCACCGCCACGCCTGAGTCCCCGCCGCCCGCCTTCGCCCCGGTGGGCGGCTGAGCCCGCAACAGCCCGCAGCTGCCCGCAGCTGCCCGCAGCTGCCCGCCATGAACAGGGCCTTCGCCGGAAAAGCACTGGCGCCGAGTTCCGAACTCCCGCTATGAAGGGGCCCCATGAGCACTTCCACGCCTGCCGCGTCCGCCGCGCCGTCGACCGCTGCCGACCCCCGCACCTTCGTCCCCGCCACACTCGGTCTCGGCGACGCCCGCCTGCACCCGTGGAGCCTCAAGGACCTCGACTGCCCGACCCTGCTCGACGGGCTGTTCGCCGCTGCGGCGGACCCGCAGATAGCCCTCTGGAACCCGGCCCCCACGGCCGACCTCGAAGCCGCCACCAAGTGGATCGAAATCCGCGCCAATGCCTGGTCCGCAGGCACCATCGCCGCCTTCGCCCTCCTCGACGGCGACACGGACAGCGTGGGCTCAGACGCCGACGACACCGCCCCCACCTTCCTCGGCGCCCTCACGGTCCGCTGGACCGACCGCTCGGACGGCCTGGGGATGATCGGTTACTGGCTGCTCCCCGCCTCCCGCGGCCGGGGCCTGGCCACCAGGGCGACTCTCGCCGCCACCGACTGGGCCTTCCGCACCGCCGGCGTCCGGCGCCTCGAACTCGCCCACGCCGTCGAGAACGAGGCCTCCTGCCGGGTCGCCCAGCGCTGCGGTTTCCCCGCCGAGGGCACCCTCCGCGCCTCGTACCGCTTCGGCGACGGCCAGTACCACGACGAACACCTCCACGCCCGCCTGGCCACGGACCCGTCCCTGGCTCCGGCCCAGGCCCCGGCCACCCCCACGGCCTGATCCCCGAGCCGGTCAGGCCACGGGCTGGCCACGGTCTGGACGTTCTTCCCCGGTGTCGATGACGCAGAACCGATTTCCCTCCGTATCGGCCAGTACGACGAAGTCCGCGTCGTCCGGGTACGCGTCCCACGCGACGCGCTCCGCACCCAGTGCAATCAGGCGCTCGACCTCGGCCGTCTGTGCGGCCGCGTCACCCGCATAGAGGTCGAGGTGGATGCGCGGATGTTCCTGTACCGGTGTCTCGCTGCGGGCCAGTGCCAGCTGCGGTCCGGTGGCCGGGCCGGTCTTCTCCGGTACGAGGACCACCCAGTCGTCCTGCATTTCCTCACGCGGTACGTACCCCAGCGCGGCCGTCCAGAAGGCGGCTGCGCGCGGTACGTCCGCGACGCCCATCACTACGGATCCGATGCTCAGCATGGGACGATCCTGCCCGATGCTGAGCAGCATGACGGGCGCGGAGGTGTGCAGGCGCTCGACCAGGTCCGGGTTGGACGGCACACGCTCACACCCCGCCCTTCCTGCGGCGCCCCGCCCAGCCCACAAGCACCGCCGCGGCCGCGCACGCGTAGGCGGTCGTGCTCACCGTTCCCGGGGAGGCGAATGCCCGGCCTGCGACGTAGGCGGCCGCTCCTGCCGCGGCGACCGTCAGCCACTCCCAGCGTCCGCTCAGGGCCACCAGCGCGACGAGCAGCAGCGCGTACCAGGAGTAGCCCGGGGTGAGCAGGAGGAAGGCGGTGCCGGTCACGTACAGGGCACCGTTCCACGGCCGGTCGGGGTCGCCGCGCCACAGCACGTGGGCGGTCACCAGCAGCATGCCCAGCACCAGGGCGGGCACCGCCCACGTGTCGGGCAGCAGCAGACGCAGCAGGGCATAGCGGTTCCGGGACGCCGCGTCGCCGTACCCCTCCTCCTCGACGTAGCCGCTCAGGTAACCGAGTACCGAGGCGTGGGAGGCCAGGGCGTAGGGGAGGTAGGCGAGGAGGGTGACGGCGGCCACCGGCACCAGCACCGCCGCCGCGTCCCGTACCCGGCGTACTCCCGACAGCGCGCCCGGCAGGACGATGGCGGGCATCAGCTTCGTGGCGACGGCCGCGCCGAGCAGTGCGGCTCCGCCGAGTCGGTGACGAGATGCCACCAGTCCGAGGCCCAGGACGGTGAACAGCGCTCCCAGGACGTCGACATGGGCGTTGTTCACCGCCTCGACGGGGACGGCCGGGCACCAGGCCCAGTAGACGGCGGTACGTGGATCTCCCCAGCCGGAGGAGGTACGGGTACGGGTACGGGTACGGGTCAGGATGCGCAGGGCGGCGGCGGTGACTGCGACGGAGAGTGCGGCGCCCGCGATCTGGAAGACCTTGAGGCGGGAGCCGGGCGGGGAGAGCTGCTCGATGCCGTAGAAGTACGCCTCGGCGACCGGAGGGTAAATCGTGTGCACGGCGGGGCGGTTGAGGCGCGTGCAGTGGGTCTGGCCGTCCGGCGCGGGGATGCGCGCGCGGTCGGGGCCCGCGCAGCCGCTGCCGGTGGGGAAGAGCCAGTCGTCGCGGAGGTGGGCGAGCGCCGGGTCGGCCGGGGTGTGGTCGTACGGGGAGATGCCCGCCGCCTGCACCCGGCCGTCCCAGGCGTAGCGGTACGCGTCGGTGCTGGTGCGGGGCTGCGCGACCAGCCCGGTGGCGGCCACCGCGGCCGAGCCCACGAGGACGAGGACGACGGCCTGACGGACCGGGACCTTTCGCAGTGCCCACGCGGCGGCGCCGAAGAGCAGCCAGGAGGCCGCGTACCACCAGGACAGGCTCGCGGGGTCGGCGTGATAGCCGTCGTGGCCGACGGTGAGGGCCAGGGTGGTGGTGAGGGCCGCCAGCAGGACGGTCGCGAGCACGGTACGGGAGCGCGTGCCGCTCGGGCGGCCGGGGCGGGCGGAGGGTGGTCCGGTGGTGGAACTGTTCGGGGTACGGGGGCTGATCACACGGTTCAGCCTGGCAGCGGGGACGGCGCCGGGGCGTGCCGCCGCCCCCGACGTCCGCGATTCGTAAGGAGTCGCAGAGCCTGTGCGGGGCGGGATGGCGGTGTCATGGGGAACATGAACGCACCGTCGCTTCCCGCACGCCCGGGTCACCGAACCGCAGACGGACCGGCTTCCCCCCGGCGGGCCTTTACGTGGCGGCCATTCGCCCGGCGCCCATTCGTCCGGCGGACCTCGACCGGACGCACCTCCGTGTGGCGCACCACCGCCCGGTGGGCCGCCACATGGTGGGCCGCCACCCGGATGGCCTCCGCCTGGCGGGCCTTCGCCCGGCGGACCTCCGCCGGGCGCGCCCCTACCCAACGCCCCTCCGCCCAGCGGGCCTCCACCTGGCGGACCTTCGCATGGCGGCCCTCCGACCGGTCCCGTTCCGCCCGGCTCTCCCACTTGCGACCCTCCGTCCGGCTTCTCTCCGTCCGGCTCCCCTCCGCCCTCGCCCGCCGGTTTCCGCCCCGTTTTTCGGGGCGGCTGCACGACGCACGTACGGCCGTTTCCGTGGGGCGGCTGATGGGCGTCGCGGTCGCCGTCTGTTTCGCGACCGGTCTGGTCAGCCACTACCTCCAGCACCCGCCCGGTTGGGCGGTGGACATCGCTCCGAGCCGGCCCGTCTGGGGGTACCGGTTCAGCCAGGGGCTGCATGTGGCGAGCGGCATCGCTGCGATTCCGCTGCTGCTGGTGAAGCTGTGGGCGGTCTATCCCCGGCTGTTCGTGTGGCCGCCGGTGCGCTCCGTGCGGCACGCGCTGGAGCGGGCCTCGGTGGCGGTGCTGGTCGGGGCGGCGACGTTCCAGCTGTTCAGCGGGCTGCTGAACACGGTGCAGTGGTATCCGTGGCCGTTCTCCTTCGTACCCGTGCACTTCGCCGTGGCCTGGCTGCTGGTGGGTGCACTGGTGCTGCACCTGGCGGTCAAGTGGCCTGATATCAGGGCGCATTGGCGGCGCGGCGCAGAGGCGACCGCCGCCCTGTCCGCCGAGGGTGCCGGGCCCGACCGGCGGTCGCTCCTGCTGGGGCTCGCGGCGGCGGTCGGAGCGGTCACCGTGACCACGGTCGGCCAGTCCTTCACCCCGCTCAAGAGTCTCGACCTGCTCGCACCGCGCCACCCCGACCACGGCCCGCAGGACCTGCCGGTGAACCGGACGGCCGCCGCGGCGGGAGTCCTGCCCGCGGTGCGCGCCGTGGCCGACTGGCGGCTGGAGGTCGCCGGCCCCCGGCCCTTCCGGCTGAGCCTGGACGAGCTGCGCGCCCTGCCACAGACCGAGGTCGAGCTGCCGATCGCCTGCGTCGAGGGCTGGAGCAAGAACGCACGCTGGACAGGCGTACGCATCAAGGACCTGCTGGAGCGGGCCGGCGCGCCGCCCGGCGCCCGCCTGCGGGTGGAGTCACTGGAAGTGCGGGGCACCTACCGGGTCATGGAGATGGGCAGCGAGTACGCCCACGACCCGCTGACCCTCCTCGCGCTGGCACTCAACGGCCAGGTCCTGTCCGCCGATCACGGCTACCCGGCACGCATCATCGCGCCGAACCGGCCGGGCGTACTGCAGACCAAGTGGGTCGCCCGGCTGGAGGTGCGGTGATGCGCGCCGGCACCGGGTACGGGCGTATGGCGGCCGGGGCCGTGGGGGTGGCCCTGATGGGGATCGGAGCGGTGCTGGCCGTCGGCACGGGTGACGTCGTGGGCGTCGCGCTGTGGCTGGCCGGGGCGATCGTGGCGCACGACGGACTGATCGCGCCGGTGGTGCTGGGCGTGGGACTGCTGCTGGGGCTGCTCCTGGGAGGGCCGCGGGGAGAGCCGCTGCGAGGGCCACTGGGAGGACCGCGGCTGCGCGCGTACGGGGCGGTGCGCGGCGCCCTGATCGTGGCGGGGTGCCTGACCCTGGTCGCTTTGCCGGTGCTGTTGCGCCCCGGAGCCCCGGCCAACTCCTCGGTGCTGCCGTTGAATTACGTACGGGGATGGCTGATCGCCCTCGCAGCGGTGGCGGTTGCGACGGGCGTACTCGTCGGCGTACGAGCGCTCCTGAGGCATCGGCGGGATGGCTGAGCGGTCGCCGCTCGTGGGGGTGGCTGAACTCTCGCCCGTCCAGGCCTCCCCAGCGGTCGCCGTCCGCGGACCGACCGTCAACCGCAGTGCAGTTGGCGGAATCGGCGGTCCGTCGTCCGCCAGCGGTCTCCGGGCGTCCAGCCCGTCGCCCCGGCGTACCGGAGCAGGGCCCGGTCGCCGATCCTGGCCCAGGGGAACGACTCCCCCAGCGCCCCTCTGCCGTCGCCGACCCGTACCTCGACACGTTCGTCGAGGTCCTGGTCGGCCACTTCGACGATCAACGTGCCGCCTGGGCCGGTGAGTTCGGCGATCCGGGCCAGCAGGGCGGCGGGGTCGCCGCCGATGCCGATGTTGCCGTCCATCAGCAGGACGGTCTCCCAGCGCCCGCCGCCCGGCAGCGGGTCGAAGACGGAACGGCACAGTGCGGCCCCGCCGTTCCGTTCGGTGCGTGCGACCGCCTCCCGGCTTACGTCAAGACCGAGAGCGACCCGGCCCAGCGCGGCGAGGGCCACCACCAGGCGCCCCGGGCCGCAGCCGACGTCGAGCACCGTTCCCCGGCAGCGTGCCAGCACGGTGGTGTCGGCGCTGTCGGGCGGTGCGCACCAGCGCTCCACCTCCAGCGGCAGCAGCCAGCCGTCGTCGCGCCGCAGGAAGAGCGGCCCCTGACCGGAGATCAGGGCGTCCCGGTACGGTTCGGCCCGCCATGCCGGCACGCTCACGGGGTGTCCGCCGGGGTGCTGGCGTCCGTGGCGGCGCTGGCCTCCCTCGCAGCGCCGGCGTCCGTCACGCCTGCGGCGAGCTCCGCGTACAGGCGGCCGAAGCGGCTGCCGGGAATCATGGCGGCCACCGCGCGTGCGTCGGCCGCGGTGTCCACGTCCCGGAGCACGGGCAGGTCGCGCACACCGAGCCCCGCCTCACTCAGCCGGCGCCGCTGGACCTCACCGGTGTGCGGCACGGACATGGGAACTCCGCGCAGCAGCTCCGGGTCGGGCTCGGCGAGTCCGAGCGCCCAGAAGCCACCGTCGTCCGCAGGCCCGAACCACGCATCCGTACGGGTGAACTCGCTCCCCTGGGACAGAAGTTGGGGCGTCACCTGAGGAGTGTCCATGCCGATCAGCAGCGCGGGTCCGGTACACCCGGCGAAGGCGTCGGCCAGCCGGGCGTCGAGGCCGCCCGCGCACTGCGCTCTCACCTCGAAGCCGGACGGCAGCCAGGGCCCCGGGTTTCCGTCGAGGACCAGCACGCGGCGGCCGGCCGGGGTGTCACGTACCGCCTGGAGCGTGTCGGCGAGGGAGGCCTCGGCCAGCCGGGCCGCGTCGGAGGCGGTGAAGGGTGGGGTGAGCCGGGTCTTCACGCGGCCCGGCAGAGGCTCTTTGGCGATGACGAGGAGGGTGAGCGGACCGTTCATCGTGTCCCCTCCTGCCGGGGCGCGGCATCGGCCTGGCGTACGGGCTCAGAATCGGCCTCCCGTACGGGATCTGACTTGGCCTCGTGTACGGGCTCGGACTTGGCCTTGTGCAGAGCCGCTGCACCGGCCTC
Source organism: Streptomyces sp. NPDC048442 (assembly GCF_040651475.1). NCBI lineage: Bacteria > Bacillati > Actinomycetota > Actinomycetes > Kitasatosporales > Streptomycetaceae > Streptomyces > Streptomyces sp. NPDC048442. The sequence continues at coordinate 214,101 of NZ_JBEZKB010000012.1, read as the reverse complement.
GCGTACGGGCTCGGAACCGGCCTCGCGCACAGCCGCTGCATCGGCCTCACACCCGACCGCAGCGTCGACTTCGCGTGCCGCAGCCGCCTCGGCCTGCCGTACCGCCGGGGCTTCGGCCTGCCGCACCGCCGGCGCCTCCGCCTCCCGTACGGCAACCGCCTCCGCCTCCCGCACCGGCGGGGCTTCGACCTCCCGTACCGCAGCCGCCTCCGCCTGCGCCTCCCGCACCGTCGCCGGCGCTTCTGCGAGGGCCTTGCGCATGTCCCGTACCGCGTGCCACGTGCCCCGCCACGTGCCCGTGACCTTCGATTTCCCGGCCCTCGGCAGGTACGGCACGTCTCGCTCCCGTACCCGCCAGCCCGCGTCCGCCGCCCGCACCACCATCTGGAGCGGGTATCCGCTGCGCCGGTCGGTGAGGCCCAGGGCCAGCAGTTCCTCGCGCCGTGCGGCACGCATCGGTCCCAGGTCGTGCACACGCAGTCCGGTCCTGCGGCGCAGCATCCGGGCGAGGGCGAGGTTTCCCGCGCGAGCGTGCGGCGGCCAGGCTCCGCGGCCCTGCGGGCGTCGCCGGCCGAGTACCAAGTCAGCTTCTCCCGAGGCCACTTGGGCGGCAAAGGGGGCCAGCAGCCCCGGGTCCAGCGAGGCGTCGCAGTCGCAGAAGCAGACGATGTCGGCGGTCGACGCGAGCAGTCCGGCGTGACAGGCGGCGCCGAAGCCCCGCCGGGTTTCGGTCACCACCGTGGCGCCGAGCGAGCGGGCGAGTTCCGCCGAGCCGTCGGTGGAGCCGTTGTCGACGACGATCGCGCGCCAGAGCGGCGGAATGCGTTCCAGCACCCAGGGCAGGGCTTCCGCTTCGTCCAGGCAGGGCAGTACGACGTCCACGGAGTCGGCGGGGGCCGCCACGGGCTCCGTGGGGGCCGGCCGCTCCGCCGCTGGGGGGTTCAAGTCGGTCACGGCACCCACCGTATGAACCCTGGGCGGGCGATCGGGGCTCCGAGACCTTACGAAACGCGGACGTCAGCCCCCTGCCCGGCTGCTCGGGCGCCGCCGCGGCAGACCGGAGTGCGAGGCTGAGGACATGCAGGAGCACATGCAGCACGCGCGGAGGATCCTGGTCGTGGACGACGACCCGACGGTGGCCGAGGTGGTCACCGGCTACCTGGAACGTGCAGGTTTCACGGTGGACCGGGCCGACGACGGCCCGGGGGCCCTCGGGGCGGCCGAGCGGCACTGGCCGGACCTGGTCGTCCTCGACCTGATGCTGCCCGGCATGGACGGTCTCCAGGTCTGCCGGAGGCTGCGGGCCCGCGGGCCCGTTCCGGTGATCATGCTGACCGCGCGCAGCGGTGAGGAGGAACGGATCCTCGGTCTGGAGGTCGGCGCGGACGACTACGTCACCAAGCCGTTCAGCCCGCGGGAGCTGGTACTGCGGGTCGAGTCGGTGCTGCGCAGGGCCGCCCACGCGCCGACACCGGGACCGCCGTTGCGGATCTCGGGTCTGGAGGTGGACCCGGTGGCGCGCCGCGCCACCAAGGACGGCCGCGAACTCGCCCTCACCCTCAGGGAGTTCGATCTGCTCGCCCACTTCCTCCGGCATCCGGGGCAGGTGTGGGGCCGGGAGCGGTTGATGCAGGAGGTGTGGGGGTGGGAGTTCGGTGACCTCTCCACAGTCACCGTCCATGTGCGGCGGCTGCGGAGCAAGGTGGAGGACGATCCGGCCCGGCCACGGCTCATCCAGACGGTCTGGGGCGCGGGATACCGCTTCGACCCGCTGCCCGGCGCACAGGGCCCGGACCTGCAAAACCCGAATCCGCGGGGCCCTGATCCGCAGGCCCAGGATCCGCAGGGCCCCGATCCGCAGGCCCAGGACCCGCAGGCCCAGGACCCGCAGGCCCAGGATCCGCAGGCCCAGGATCCGCAGGGCTCCGGCCCGCACGGCCCCGGCCCCGACCCACAGAGCAAGGAGGACTGACACCCGTGCACGACATCCTGCTCATCGCCCTCTACGCCTTCCTCGGCGCGGCCGCGGCCGGGCTGCTCGGCTCCTTCGTCCTGCATCTGCTGCGGCGCCGCTCGATCGCCGTCTCCCTCACCGTCGTCACCGCAGTGGCAGTCACCGCGATGCTCGCCGGGACCCTCGCCGTCGCCCAGGCGATGTTCCTGTCCGCCCACGACCTCTCCGTGGTCACCCTGGTCGTCGCAATGACGGCGGTGGTGTCCCTCCCCACCGCACTCCTGCTCGGCCGCCGACTCGTCGTACACACCCGCCAACTAGCCCTTGCTGCACGGGCGTTCGGCAACGGTGGCAGCTTCGTCGCACCCCCGGGCCCGTCCCCCGCCGAACTGGCCGCGCTCAGCGCTGAACTGGCCGCCACCAGTGAGCGCCTGGCCGCGTCCCGTCAGCGCGAACGCGCCCTGGAGGCGTCCAGACGTGAGCTGGTCGCCTGGATCTCGCACGATCTGCGCACTCCGCTGGCCGGGCTGCGCGCCATGTCGGAAGCGCTGGAGGACGGGGTCGTACAGGACACGGCCCGCTACCACCGTCAGATCCGCACCGAGGTGGACCGGCTGAACACGATGGTCGGCGACCTCTTCGAACTCTCCCGCATCCACGCCGGGGCGCTCGCCCTGGTGCGGGCCCGGATCTCGGTGTACGACCTGGTCGGGGACGTACTCGAAGGTGCGGACCCGCTCGCCAGGGAGCACCGGGTGCATCTGGTCGGGGACCGGGTCGACGCCGTCCCCGTCGAGGTGGACGGCAAGGAGATGACCAGGGTGCTCGCCAACCTCCTGGTCAACGCGATCCGTCACACCCCGGCCGACGGCACCGTGGCCGTGGCCGCCGAACGCCTCGCCGACACCGTGGTCCTCTCCGTCACCGACGGCTGCGGCGGCATCCCGCAGGAGGACCTGCCCCGGGTCTTCGACATGGGCTGGCGCGGCACGGCGGCACGGACCCCTCCGGCCGGGGCGGGACTCGGCCTGGCCATCGTGCGGGGCATCGTCGAGGCCCACTCGGGCCGGGCAGAAGTCCGCAACGTGACCGGCGGCTGCCGCTTCGAAGTCACTCTCCCGGCGGCGAGCACGTAACAGAAGAACGGACGGGGGCGGGGCGGGGGTGAAGGTGGGCCCAGGCCCGGGGGCGGAAGCGGGAGGGCCAGGCACAGACCACGCCGAGGGCACGCGCGAACCGAGGTTGGGCCGGGACGGAAACGGGAGCACAGGGCAGGGCAGGCGCAGCCCCGGCCGAGGGCGGACACGGCCCAAGCCGATGGCGGACTCAGCTCCCCCCGATAGCAGACGCGCACCGAGCCCAGGACACGCGCAGCCCCGCCCGGCGGCGGGCGCGCGCCAAGCCAATGGCACGCGCAACCCCTCCCCACGGCCGACGCAGGCCGAGCGCAGGCCCGGTCCTGGCCCCCCGTTCACGACCGGCTCCCGCCCCACGCCCCCGTTCACGACCGGGCCCCGCCCCACACCCCCCGCTCACGACCGAGCCCCCGCCCACACCCCCTCACTCACTCCCCCCGCAGTCCACTCACCGCGAAGCCCGCCATTCCCGTCGCGAAGTCCGTCTGCGGCCGCCAGCCCAGTTCCGCCCGTAGCCGTGCCGAGTCCGCCGTGATGTGGCGTACGTCGCCGAGCCTGAACTCCCCCGTGACAACGGGACGTTGGCGTTGACCCCCGTACGCCGCCGCCAAAGCCGTGGCCATCTCGCCGACCGTGTGCGGGTCGCCGCTGCCCACGTTGTACGCCGTGAGCGCGGCCGGCGCACGCTCGTCGAGCGACTCCAGGGCCAGGGCGTTGGCCGCGGCCACGTCCCGCACGTGGACGAAGTCCCGCCGCTGGCCGCCGTCCTCGAAGACCCGGGGTGCCTCGCCCCGGGCCAGTGCGGAGCGGAAGAGCGAGGCCACGCCCGCGTAGGGGGTGTTCCGGGGCATTCCGGGGCCGTACACGTTGTGGTAGCGCAGGGAAACGGCCCGGCCTCCGGTCGTACGCGCCCAGGCCGCCGCCAGGTGTTCCTGGGCCAGTTTGGTGGTGGCGTACACGTTGCGCGGATCGGCCGGCGCGTCCTCCGCCACAAGCCCCGGAACCAACTCCGCGCCACAGTCCGGGCATTGCGGCTCGAACCGCCCGGCCTCCAGCCGGTCCGCCGCGCGCGGCCCGGGGCGTACCGTGCCGTGCCGGGGGCAGTCGTAGCGCCCCTCCCCGTACACGACCATCGACCCGGCCAGCACCAGCCGGCCCACTCCGGCCCCGGCCATCTCGGCGAACAGCACCGCCGTCCCCAGGTCGTTGCAGCCCACGTAGGCGGGCGCGTCTGCGAAGTCCTTGCCGAGTCCCACCATCGCCGCCTGGTGGCACACCGCGTCCACTCCGCGCAGCGCCCGCCGCACGGCTTCCGCGTCCCGCACGTCCGCGTGCACCCACTCGGCCCCCGCCCGCACGGGCGGCACAGGCGCGTTGGGGTGGGCGGCCGGAAGGAGTGCGTCCAGCACCACCGGCTCGTGCCCGTCGGAGATCAGTCGTTCGACGATGTGCGAGCCGATGAAGCCCGCCCCGCCAGTCACAAGTACACGCATGGCACCGACGCTAGAGCCCATGGCCCCTTCCACCCACCGGGCACGCGCCCACGTCACCGCACCGTAAGAAGTGCGGTGCGCGGTGGCGGTACGGGGAGCCAGACCTCGGTCACCGTGGCCGTGCCGACGACGGGCCGGCCCTCGTGCATGGTGATCACGTCACCGCGCGCGAGGTGCGTCCAGTGCGCGGGAGTGAGGGGCGCCAGCCGTACCTCGCCGGTTTCCCCGGGGCCGAGGGACTCCGCCGATTCCACCCACAGCCTGGCGATACTCGTGGACCGCTCGCCGCCGGCGGTACGGAGGCCGATGTCCCACACGGGGACGAGCCGGCCGTCCCCGGCGAAGGCGCTCCGGCGGGTTCCGCCCTCTTCGGGCGTCAGCAGCGTCAGCGTCGCGCGGAAGATGCCGTGCTCGGTCTCGCGCGCCCGCCACCGGCACCAACGGCTGCTGCGGTCGAGCATCATCTGACGCGCGGCCTCGGCGAGAATCTCCCAGAAGGCGACGGGTACGGGCACAGGTCCGGGTCCGGGCCCGGGCCCGGGCCCGGGTACCGCGGGGCTGTCCCCCAGTTCAATGAGGAGGTACAGCGCCAGCTCCCACTCCCGGCAGCCGATCTCCTCGTGCACGTCTCCGACCGTGACACCGCCCGCGGACACGGCCTCGTCCGGCAGGAGGTCGGCGGCCCGCCTGAGGAGGGTGAACGCGTCGGTCACGGGTTCCACGGGCGGGTGTACGGGCTACTCGCCGTGCGCGTACGCCACCGCGGCGGCGTACCCCTGCGACACGGTGACGTCCGTCAGCCGCCAGCCGGGGACGTCGCCCGGCCGGAGGCCGGTGCCGACGTACGTGCCGTCGATCGGTACGGCGAGCCCCGTCCCGGTCCCCTTGAAGTACGCCTCCTTCCGGCACCAGCAGCGGCCGAACGCGGCCTGCCGGGCAGCGCTGTCCGCCCCGAGCGCGGCCAGCTCGGCACGCTCGCGGGGATGCAGGGTGGTGGCGACGTCGTCCGTCTGGGCGATGTCGGGGAGGAGTTCGACGTCGATCCCGACCGGAGTCGGGCCGAAGGCGAAGAGGACCAGGTCACCGCTGTGCGAGAGCGAGAAGTGGAGGTCCGACCCGGGGACGCAGGGGCGCCCGTGGGGCTCGGGGCAGAGCGGACAGAGCTCGCGGCCGAGAACGACGGCGGCCGGGTCCTGGCCGAGGTACGCACCGAGGAGCCGACGGAGGCCGATGTGGGCGGCGGTGTAGCGCTCCCGGTCAACGTCCCTGCGGAAGGCCGCACGACGCTGGCGTTCGGCGGCGTCGAACATGTCGCATGCGGCGGCGCCGGCCTCCACGTAGTACTCGGGAGCCGTCAACTGCCAGATCTCCGGGGCCCCTTGGGGTCGCGGAAGCACACCATCCGTAAGAGCGCCGGGCAGCAACGTGCGCGGAACCCGGGCCACACCCGGCACCGGAGCGTCCTGCAGGGGGTACCCCTTGCCCGAAGCGCTTGGGGAAGAGTCGGACATGAGGGCCTCTCGCAAGGTGATCGGGACGGGGGGCTTGGGGCCGAGGATTCGGGGTTTGGGGTTTGAGGTTTGGAATGGGGCTCGGGGCCCGGACCCAGGACTCGGGCTCGGACCCAGGGCTCGGGCTCGGCTCGGGACTCAGGCTCGGGCTCGGGACTCAGGAACGGGACTCAGGAACGGGACTCAGGAACGGGACTCAGGATCGGGACTCAGGCTCGGACCCGGGGCTCGGACCCGGGCTCAGGCCCGGACCCAGGCTCAGGCCCGGACCCAGGACTCGGGCCCGGACCCAGGACTCCGGACTCAGACCCGGAGCTCGGGACTCGGGACTCAGACCCGGAGCTCGGGACTCAGGCTCAGGGGCAAGGATTCAAGGGCAAGGACTCAGGGCGTCAGGAGAAGCGTCGTACCGGCATTCCGCGGTGCGCAGCGCGTCGTGCCCAGTGCAGCATTTCACGCTTCAGCCCGCGGAGATCGTCCGGGCGGGGGCGCCGGCCTCCCTGTCGGCCTGCCCCGCCTGGGCCTGCCCCGCCTGGGGCGAGGCGGCGGGCCGTACAGCCTGATGAACGCGTTCCGGACGGCGATCCGTCCCGCCTCGTGGAACGAGCCGTCGCGTGAGTCCACCTCGTGGATGCGCAGGTCCCTGAGGACCACCGCGACGGCCACGGAGACAGCCGTATCCGTATTCGCATCCGTATCCGCTTCCGGCACTTCGAGCTCCTCCCGCAGCCCCGCCTCCAGCGCCGCGAGGTACCCGGGCACCTCCGGCAGGTCCGGTACGCGGGCCTGGGTGCCGACCTCGAAGGCGAAGCCTTCCTCCCAGGGCTCGAAGTCCACCGTCACCGCCGCGAAGTCCCCCGGACAGCCTGCCTGGCGGGCGTACGTCGCCCGCACGCCCGGGAGCGAGTGGGGCGGGAATCTCCGTCGGCTCCCGCTCACAGCCACTCCGGTCGGTCCGTACCCCAACTGCCCACCGTGCGCGTCCAGTTGTCCGGCGACCCCTCGTAACTCACCGGAGGCAGTGCGTGTTCGAGCCTGCCGTACGGCGATTCGGTGATGCCCATCCACCGCCGGGGATCGTACTGACCGTCGCCCACGACGGGCTCCTCCGCCGCCGCCCGCAGCTCTCCGTGCATCAGCCAGGACGCCGTACCGACGAGCGAGTACCTCAAGTGACTTCCGTGTCCGGACTTCTCACGCTCCGTCAGTGCACGCAGTACGCCCGCCGCGATGAGGTACCCGGTGCCGTGGTCCAGGGCCTGCGCGGGCAGGGCCCCGGGCCGGTCGCCCTCCGCCGGGCCCTCGGACCCCTCGGGCCCCTCGGACTCGATCGCCGCGATGCCGGTGCCCACCTGTACGAGGCTGTCGAAGCCGCGCCGCCCGGCCCACGGGCCGGTCCATCCCCAGGCGCAGAGCTGGGCGACGATCACACCCGGGTGCCGTTCCAGCAGCTTGTCGGGGGCCAGCCCGAGGGGGTCCAGGGCACCGGGCCGGTACCCGGACAGGACCACGTCGGCCGAGGCCAGGAGCATCTCGAAGGTGCGCCGGTCGGTCTCGTCGGCAAGGTCGAGCAGGGTCGAGCGCTTGCCCATGCCGGTGTCGGCGTACGTGTCGGCGTCCTCCGGCAGGTGCGGCGAGTCGACACGCAGTACGTCCGCGCCGAGCAGCCCGAGAGTCCGCGCGGCCACCGGCCCGGCGAGGACCCGGGTCAGGTCCAGGACCCGTACCCCCTCGGCCGGAAGCAGCGCCTCCGCCAACCGCCCGGCGCTGCCGGAATCAGCACGCCGCGTCTCCACCAGAGGTACGTCCGAAGGTACGTCGCCGGGCGCGGCCGGAGGTACGTCCGAAGGTACGCCGCCGGGCGCGGCCGGAGCCGGCGCCAACGCCACCGCGAGCCCTCCCGCCCCGTACACCGTCTCCTGCACCTGCCCCGCGGAACGCTTCGCCAACTCCCCCGCCAACACCCCGGCCAGCTCCCGGTCGTCACGGGACCCGTCATCCGCAATGCCCAGTGCGGCGAGCAGCCGGGCCCGGTGGTGCGGGTAGTTGGCATGCGTGCGCACCCACCCGTCGGCGGTGCGCCAGAAACCTGACAGCGGCGCGAAGTTGACCGGGGCACGCCCGTCCATCCGCAGCACCCGCTCGCTGTGGAACGCGGTGGCGACGGCCCCTTCGGACACCCGTACCGCGGGCACCTCCCCGCCGTTGCGCGCCGCCGCCAGTTCCGCGGCGGCCAGCGAGCAGACGCCGACCGATGCCCGCGCCAACTCCCGTACCGGCAACCGGGCGGGCAGCACGTCGCCCGCGTCACGCACGTACGAAACCTTCTCGACGAGGCCGGGCGGCCCGCCGAGCACCGACCAGGCGTGGGCGGTCGCACCGTCGGAGGTGGAACCGGGGTCTCGGTCGCGGTCACGGTCGCGGTCGGTGATCGTCATCCTGTCAGGATGCAACATACGGGCCCTGCCGGAGCCCGCATGTGATCCAGTTATCACGCGCCTTCAGCACGTGCCCTGCCCCAGGCGCCGGTACTCCGGATGCGTCCCGACCGGCTCGAACTCGGCGGTCCTGTTCACTTGGCAGGACTCCACAGGGCCGTCGAGCCGATTTCCGGGCCGGTTACGGCAGTTGGGCCGGTTCGACCAGTTGGACCAATGGGACCAATTGCGGGAGTTACGGCCGTCCGGCGGGCTTGGTGGCGCGGATGATCGCGGAGTGCATGCCGTCGGCGACGGGGTGGGTGGGGGTGATCTCGATGCCGGTGAACCCGGCGGTTTCGAGGCCCTTGCGGTATTCGGCGAAGGAGAGGGCGCCGGCGATGCAGCCGACGTAGTCGCCGCGCTCCGCCCGCTGTTCGGGGGTCAGGACGTCGTCGGCGACGACGTCGGAGATGCCGATCCGGCCGCCGGGGGTGAGGACGCGGTAGGTCTCGGCGAAGACGGCGGGCTTGTCGGTGGAGAGGTTCACGACGCAGTTGGAGATGACGACGTCGATGGTGTTCGCGGGCAGCGGGACGGCCTCGATGGTGCCCTTGAGGAACTCGACGTTGGTGGCGCCGTCCTTCTTCTGGTTGGCGAGGGCGAGGGCGAGCATCTCCTCGGTCATGTCGAGGCCGTACGCCTTGCCGGTGGGGCCGACCCGGCGGGCGGAGAGGAGGACGTCGATGCCGCCGCCGGAACCGAGGTCCAGGACCTTCTCGCCTTCGTTGAGGGCGGCGACCGCGGTGGGGTTGCCGCAGCCGAGGGAGGCGGCGACGGCCTCGGCGGGCAGTTCGTCGCGCTCGGCGGCGGTGTAGAGGGTTCCGCCGAAGTTCTCGTCGACCTCGATCGCGGCCGGGCCGCAGCAGCCGGTGCCGCCTTCGGTGACCTGGAGTGCGGCGGCGGCATAGCGGCGGCGGACGGTTTCACGCAGGTCGGTGGGGTGCGTGGTGGGCTGCTCGGTCATGGCTTTGACTCCTCGATGACAGCGCTGCGGCAGGCCCTGGAACGGCCTGCATTGATGTTTCTCGATGCAAGCTTGCGCGCTGGATCGAAAAACGTCAACATAGAAGCATGTCGAATCAAGAATTGCCGGTGCTCGGCCAGGAGAGTGCGAGTGTCGTAGGTGCCGGGGGTGCCGGGGGTGTCGTAGGTGCTGGGGGTGCCGGGGGTGCCGGGGGTGCCGGGGGATGCTGTCCGGCCCTGCTGACCGCCCCCATGGCCGAGGACCGGGCCGTCGAGCTGGCGAAGGTGTTCAAGGCCCTGGGCGATCCTGTGCGGCTGCGGCTCCTGTCAATGATCGCCTCGCGCGAGGGCGGGGAGATCTGCGTCTGCGACCTCACCCCGGCCTTCGACCTGTCCCAGCCGACGATCTCCCACCATCTCAAGCTGTTGAAGCAGGCCGGGCTGATCGCCTCCGAGCGCCGTGGGACGTGGGTGTACTACCGACTGCTGCCCGAGACGACGGACGGGCTCGCGGCGGTCCTCACCCGCCCGGGAACAGCGACTGCGCCTGCCGCCGCAACCACAACTGCTTCCACCGAGCCGATCGGGGCCACGTCGTGAACAAGACCCCGCCTTCGACCCCGACCCCGGCTTCGACCCCGACCCCACCCCCAACGCCGACCTCGACCCCGACCGCGCCGGTCGCGGCCCGCCTCTCGTTCCTGGACCGGTTCCTCGCGGTGTGGATCCTGATCGCGATGGCCGCCGGTCTCGGCCTGGGCCGTCTCGTACCCGGCCTCGGGGACGCGCTGGCGAAGGTCACCGTCACCGGCGTCTCCCTGCCGATCGCACTGGGCCTGCTGGTGATGATGTATCCGGTGCTGGCCAAGGTCCGCTACGACCGGCTCGACTCCGTCACCCGCGACCGCCGCCTGCTGATCCCCTCCCTCGTCCTGAACTGGATCCTGGGCCCGGCCCTGATGTTCGCGCTCGCCTGGATCTTCCTGCCGGACCTGCCGGAGTACCGGACCGGGCTGATCATCGTCGGGCTCGCCCGCTGCATCGCGATGGTCATCATCTGGAACGACCTGGCGTGCGGCGACCGTGAGGCCGCCGCCGTCCTGGTCGCCCTCAACTCCGTGTTCCAGGTTCTCGCGTTCAGCCTGCTGGGCTGGTTCTACCTCTCCGTACTGCCGGGCTGGCTGGGGCTGGAGACCACCGGGCTGAACGTGTCGGTGTGGGAGATCGCCCGCAGCGTCCTGATCTTCCTCGGCATCCCCCTCGCCGCCGGATTCCTGACCCGCAAGCTGGGCGAGAAGGTCAAGGGGCGGGACTGGTACGAGGCGGAACTGATCCCGCGGATCGGCCCGTTCGCGCTCTACGGGCTGCTGTTCACGATCGTCGTGCTGTTCGCCCTGCAGGGCGACGCGATCACCTCGCAGCCGGTCGACGTGGTGCGGATCGCGTTGCCGCTGCTGGTGTACTTCGGCATGATGTGGGCCGGATCCATGGCGCTGGCCAAGGCAGTCGGCCTCAACTATCCGAAGGCCACGACACTCGCGTTCACCGCCGCGGGCAACAACTTCGAGCTCGCCATCGCGGTCGCCATCGCCACCTTCGGCGCCACGTCCGGGCAGGCGCTGGCGGGGGTCGTCGGCCCGCTCATCGAAGTGCCCGTACTGATCGGCCTGGTGTACGTCGCGCTGGCCGCCCGCCGCTGGTTCCCCCACTCCGAGCCCCACTCCCAGCCCCTTCCGGCCTCTGCGGCCGGAGCAGAGGAAGGCCCCACCCGTGTCTGACCCCGTACCCACGTCTGAACCCGTACCCGTACCCACACCCGTCATCAAGCCCTCCGTCCTGTTCGTGTGCGTCCACAACGCGGGCCGCTCCCAGATGGCCGCCGCCTTCCTCGGCCACCTCTCCCAGGGCCGCGTCGAAGTCCGCTCGGCAGGCTCGGCCCCGGCGGACTCGGTGAACCCGGCCGTGGTCGAGGCGATGAACGAGATCGGCATCGACCTCTCCGCCGAGACCCCGAAGGTCCTCACCGTGGAGGCGGTGCAGGCCTCGGACGTGGTCATCACCATGGGCTGCGGAGACGTCTGCCCCGTCTTCCCCGGCAAGCGGTACCTCGACTGGCAACTCGACGACCCGGCCGGACAGGGCGTCGAAGCGGTCCGCCCGATCCGGAACGCGATCGAAGCCCAGGTCCGCACACTGCTGATCGACCTCCTGCCCCGGGAGGCCTGAAGCCCCTCCATTCGTAGGACGCCTGGTCGCGGCCCAGTTCCCTCAGTGGCCGGAGTCGCCGACCATCCACTCCACGCCCGGGGCTGTCGAAAAGTCGCTGGCTCCTCGTTCCGTCCAGAGGCGAGACTTCCGACGTGACGCTTCACGAGAATGAGATTCCCGTCGACGAGACGCTGGTCCGGTCGCTGCTGAAGGCACAGCGCCCGGAGTGGGCGGACCTACCGTTGTCGCCGGCCGGCGCGGGCACGGACAACACCATGTACCGGCTGGGCGACGGCCTGCTCGTACGACTTCCACGAACCGCTGGAAACGGGCAATCCGTACGGAAGGAGCAGGACTGGCTACCCCGCCTGGCGCCCCTCCTCCCCCGTCCGATTCCCGATCCCGTCCACGCAGGGACGCCCACCGACGCCTTCCCCGTGGGCTGGTCGGTCTACCGCTGGATCGAAGGCGACGAAGCCGGCCCGCACACCGTCCGGGACTGGGCCGCCTTCGGAGCCGACCTCGCGGCGTTCGTGGGGGAGCTCCACCGCGTCGACCTCATGGGAGCAACTCGCGCAGACGGCCTCAGCTGGTACCGCGGAGGCAGCCTTGCGCCGTGCGACGAGTGGGTCGGCAAGAGTCTCGACGACTGCCGAACCACCGTGGGCTCCGAGCTCGACGTCGACACCCTGGAGCAGTTGTGGCGAGGCGCGCTCACACTCCCCGAGCCCTCCGGTCCTCACGTATGGCTCCACGGCGACCTCAAGCCGACCAACCTCCTGGTCCGGGAAGGCAAGCTCCACGCGGTCATCGACTTCGGAGGACTCTCGGTCGGCCTTCCCGACGCCGAGCACTCCACGCTCTGGGACCTGCCGCCGCAAGCACGGCAGGCCTACTGGGACACCTTGAACCTCGACGATTCAACCTGGACCCGCGCCCGCGCCTGGGCCATCGCGGTGGGCGTCAGCGGAATCGCCTACTACTGGCACACGTTCCCCGCCTTCGTCGCCGAATGCCGTACACGGCTCCAGGCAATTCTCACGGACGCCGCTGCGCGCTGAGTATGCGCTGAGTACGGCCGGCATGCCGGGGGCGCACACGTTCACCCGGCGCGCGAACCCCGAGGGTCCAGCCCCCCCGGTGATCCGCACGACCAAAACCGGCAAGGTCGCCACGGTCGCCGAACTCCGGGACTCCACCCCGGTCAGGGAGTTCCCCGGATGCCCGTCCACGACTGCCGGCCCGCACCTGTCACAGGGCGGTCCTGCTCAGCCACGCCTCGGCTGCCCGGGACACCTCGGCCGCGCGTCGGCGGGCGCTGCGGCTCCCCTCAAGGGTCTGCTGATCGGCGTCGAACAGTTCCTCGCTCTTCTCCCGCTCGCTATGGCGTGACGTCTTCGCCCTGGTTTTGCTGATCCGTTCGCGACGCGCCATGCCACTTCCCTCGGTTCCTGGGTCAGGCCGTGCTCCAGGCTGATCAGCCTGAAAGGCCGTACGTCCTTGAGGAAGCACGTACGGCCGACCGGGGATCAGCAGGTCCGGCGCACTCAACTGCCCGCGCCAGAACGCCAAGGCGCCGTGGCAGACATCGCCGTTGCTCATGTTCTTCTCAATTTCGACGCCTTCGAACCCTCGCCTTCGAACCCTCCACTTCAACCGGCCTCTGCGGCGTACGCCGGCTTCCACGGTGGACGCGTGGGGAAGAGCCCTCTGGTTGATCTGCCCCGACGCTGTCTTCTCGCCGAATCCCTATGGAAGGTCCCGGCCTCGGCCATTCCGCCGGGGGCCGCAACGGACAGATATTCGGTCGCGACGGCCGTCCCCGACGCAGCTTCGCCATGGGAGCCGCAGCGGCGTTCATGATGGCGGACCGCTGCAACAACCTTTGGACCGCCTACGGGGATGAAGGGGGTCTACGGCGACCCCATCAGCTCGGCCGGCCTGACCCGGTGGGACAGCGGGGGCAACCAGCTGTGGGCGTACTGGCCGCCCCAGGGCGTCGCCCAACGGAGACCCACTCCGACGCTACGCCCGCCCCACGGGCCGAGGCCGGAACCCCTACCTGCACGGCCGGTCCACAAAGCAGTGGTACGTGCTGGGTCTGTAGCCGGGGAGGTGTCCAGCAGAGGGGCGTTGCCCGCACGGCCGGCCGTTACGGCGGTGCGCGTGTGGAGAGGCCTCCGGCTGCACGCGAGTCGCTGCCGGTGGGCAACGGGGTGCGGTCCAGGGCTTGTTCCAGTCCCCGCAGGTCTGCGTCGTGCACGCCGCACTTGTACGCGACGGGCAGACGACTGTGAAGATGCCGGTGGATATGCGGAAATCGTCGCGTGGCGCGTCTTCTCCTTGCCGACGTCACTTCTGGGGCCGGCCCATTTCCCGTTCCGCGAAGTCTCGGAAGCTGCGTGGCGAGCCGCGCAAAACGAAGTCGGCCCGAGGGGCGGCAGCAGCGCACTCCGGCCGCTCACAGTAGCGAACCGACATGCGGCACTCCACGACATGCATTGCGTAGTGAATCCCCTACGCTGCGTACACATTCGTCTTCTGTGAGGGGAACTCGCAATGCACCGCCGCCGTCTTGGACTTGTCGCCGCCTCCCTGCTCGCCTTCGGTATCGCCGGGCCCGCCGTGCCGGTGCACGCGGCAGGAGGGGATCACCTCGTCGTCACTCTCACCCGCACCGACGGCGACGACGGAACGTACAAGATCCGCTGCCACCCAGCCCGCAGCCACGGCTACGAGGACCCGCAAGCCGTGTGTGACCAGCTGGACGATGCCACCGTCTGGGGCCGAGACCCCTTCGCGCCCGTCCCGCCCGACGCCGCGTGCACGATGATCTACGGCGGGCCGCAGCGCGCCCACGTCACCGGGCGGTGGGCGGGCAGGCCCGTGGACGCCGAGTTCGACCGGACGAACGGCTGCGAGATCGCCCGCTGGGACAGGTTCTCCAGGCTGTTGCAGGGCTGAGCCGAGTTGCGTACGGCTACGGGCGCGCGTCCCCTGCCCCGAGCAGCGCGTCGAGGAAGTCGCCGCGCGAAGTCCCGTCACCCGCGAACCAGATGCTCATCCGGTGGTCGGCAGCCGGGAGTACGAGCCTGGTGTACTGCGCGTCCGACCCGGTGAGCGCCTCGTCGACGGCCTCGGTGACCGCCGGCGGAATCACCTCGTCCACCGCCGGCGTCGCGAGTACCGCGCGCACGGCGGCGGGCAGGCCCCGGAAGGTGTCCAGGGCAGGGGACGTCCGCCAGCTCTCCGGCGTACGGATGATCCCGGTGAAGCCCGCACCGAACGGAACCGGCCACGCCTCGGCCGCGTACACCGCCGGCGCACCGAGCCCGATGGCCGCGACCCGGGGCCCGTAGTGCGCGGCCAAGTCGGCGACGGTCTGGCCGCTCATGCTGAAGCCGATCAGCAACAGGCGCCGGTCGGTGGGGAGTTGGGAGTCGACGACTGTACGGGCCTGCTCGAAGCGGCGCTCCAGGCTGAGCTCGCTGAGCCTGCCGGTGCTGGCACCGTGACCGGAGAAGTCGAAGGCGAGTCCGTGGTGCCCACGGGCCGCGAGGTGCGTAGCGAGGACGGTGGGGCTCTGCTTGTCGCCGTTGCCTGCACCGTGCAGGACCACGGCGGCGAGGGGCTCCGAGGGCGAGAGCGAGGGCGAGGGAAGGTGCCGGGCTGGCGGGACCGCCTCCGCGCAAGTGAGGGTTTCGCCGTCGCAGTCGATGGTGAAGTGCCGTACTGACACAGCAAGTTCGGCATCCCGCCGGACATCTGCGCCGGCCTGGCCCGCCTCGCGAAGATCGGTGCTCGGGGCGGTGCGCATCTCGGTCATACGGTCTCGCCCTCCGAGGGAGTGATCACGCTGCCCGGCACGGGCCAGATCGCACGATACCGGCCGCACGGGCGACCGCCAGCACTCTCCCTACACTTGGCCGGATGACCGAAACCCACCAGTCCGCGGACCTGCCCGTCGCCCCCGTGCTCGTCGACCACTCCCCCGACTGGCAGGCGCGGGGCCGGTCCTTCACCGGCGAACTGCTCGCCGCGCTCGCGCCTTTCGCCTCGTACGTCGAACACATCGGCAGCACCTCGATCCCAGGCATGGCGGCCAAGCCCGTCTTCGACCTCCAGGTGAGCGTCGCAGACCTTGAGGAGGCGGAGAAGGCGTTCGCCGAGCCCCTCTCCGCGCGGGGTTTCCAGCTCTCCCGGCACCGGCACGACCACGTACCGGCAGGTCTCGACGACGATCCACAGGAGTGGACGAAGCGTCTGTGGTCGCGGCGTGCGCATCCGGCGGGCCCGGACGTCAACCTCCACGTACGCCGCCTGGGGTCGCCCAACGAACGCCTCGCGCTGCTCTTCCGCGACTGGTTCCGCGCACACCCGGAGGCGGTCCCCGCGTACGCCCGCTTCAAGCAGGTGCTCGCGGGCGCGGTCGACGACACCGGGGTGTACGCCGACGTGAAGGACCCGGTCGTCGACCTCGTCGGCACGGTCGCGGAGCCGTGGGCGGCAGCCACGGGCTGGACGCCGCACGGCCGTCAGGGCTGACCGACGCGGTTGCTTCCGGGGTTGTCCAAGGCCTGGCTGCCAGAGATCCGGCTGCCCAGGGCCTGGCTGCCAAAGGTCCGGCTGCCCAGGGCCTCTTGGAGCGCGTTCGTCCACTTCGTACGTACCGCGCCCCACTCCCTCTCGCACCCTGCGGCACGGGCAGCGGGAAGGCCTCCCGTGCCCGCCGGGTCCCGGTGGCCGGCGCGTGTGGCTCCGTAGACGTAACACAGCTGGTTGACGGCGCGCTCGCGGTCCGGAGCGTGTTCGTCCGCCGTCGTTTCCTCGTCCTCCACGTACACCTCGGCGGACATCCGCCACGCCTCGGCCGCAGTACGCAGCTGCCGTTCGCCTGACTCCCCCTCGCGCAGCAGCATCAGCGCCGCGAACTGGTCCGCCAGGTCCTCCTCGTTGCCCGGCAGCTTGAGTCCGAGGACGTCGAGGAGGGCGTGGGCGGACTCGTGGAAGAGCGTTTCGAGGAGTACGGAGCGGACGTCGTCGGCGGTGGCCTGCCGGGGGCCGCCCTCCCGGAAGAGTTCGCGCGTCTCGGTGACCTCCTCGTAGCAGATCTCGATGCGCCGGGCCTCCGGATCGTACGAAGGCCCTTCCCCCGCACAGGACTTGACGAGGAGCGGGACCGGCGCCCGGTCACCCCAGTCCAGGAACCCGGCCAGAGCAGAAGCGGCCTCCTCCGCCGTCTTCCGCTTGCGCAGGAACGCGGCGTCCTGCTGATCGGCCGGCGCCGGATCCTCGTACCGTACGGTGACGACTTGGCGCGGTACGGAGACGGCCGGAGGTGATCCCGGGGCCTGGCACGCGGAGCCTGCGGCTGTCAGCAGTGCTACGGCCAGTGCTGTGCGTGCCGTGCGTGCCGTGCGTGCCGTGCGTGCCGTGCGTGCCGTGCGTGCCCGCGTCCCTGTCCGTACCCGTGTCTGTGTCTGTACCCGTGTCTGTGTCCGTGTCCGTGCCATCCCATGATCCTTGCCGATCGCGTGCCGACCTCTTCCCGCGCTACAGAGGTACGACAGTCGCTTCCGTCGCCTTGATGCTGGTCCACACCGGGGACCCGTCGGCGAGGCCGAGTTCGGCGGCGGCCTGCGGGGTGATTTCGGCGACGAGGTCGGGGGCGTGCGGCGAGGTGATGAGGACTCGGAGGCGGCTGCCGCTGGTGGTGATCTCCCGGACGGTGCCCGCCCAGATGTTGCGCGGGCTGCCGCCGGGTTTGTCGCGGTGCACGGAGACCGCTTCGGGGGCGATCACGGCGAGTGCGGGCGTGCCGGTGGGCAGGGGGTCGGCGATGACGAGGCTTCCGCCGTCCTGGAGTTGGAGCCCGTCCGGGGTGGCGGTGCCGGGCCAGGCGTTGCGGCCGAGCATGCGGGCGACCCAGGGGGAACGCGGGTGGCGGGTGACTTCGGCCGGTGCCGCGTCCTGCAGGGCCCGCCCGTCCTCGAGTACGAGAACCCGGTCGGCGAGCGAGACCGCTTCGACCGGGTCGTGGGTGACGATCAGGCAGACGCCGCCGAAGTCGGCGAGGTGGGTGCGCAGGGTGTGGCGCACCTGCCCACGGGTGGTCTGGTCGAGGGCGGCGAGGGGCTCGTCGAGGAGGAGCAGCCGGGGGCGGGCGGCCAACGCCCGTGCCAGGGCGACGCGTTGGGCCTGGCCGCCGGAGAGCTGGGAGGGTTTGCGGGCGGCCAGGTGGCCGACACCGAGGCGGTCGAGCCACTCCTGGGCGCTGCGGCGGGCCTCGGCCCTCGGGACCTTGTGGGCGCGCAGCCCGTAGGCGGTGTTGGCCAGTGCGCTGAGGTGCGGGAACAGCGCGCCGTCCTGGGGCACCCAGGCGACACCGCGCCGGTGCGGGGGCAGCGCGCTGACGTCGATGCCGCCGAGGCGGAGCTCGGCGTGGGCGCGGGGGGTGAGGCCGAGGAGGGCGCGCAGGAGGGTGGTCTTGCCCGCACCGTTGGGGCCGACGACGGCGATGGTGGTGCCGGGTTCCGCGTCGAGGGTGAGTTGGTTGAAGCCGGTGACGTCGGCGTGCAGCGGCCAGCTCTCCCGTACGGGATCAGGACTGGGGCAGGCTGAAGGAGCGGGGTGGGCGGCCTGGAGAGGCGCGGGATCCGGCTCCTCCGGCGCGGGATCCGGCTCCTCCGGCCGGTCCTGTGCCACCTTCGCGGCCGTGCTCGGGCCGCCCGTCCAGCGTCCCCGCAGCGCGATGAGTACGGCCATGGCGACGGCGAGCAGGAGCAGCGAGACCGAGGTGGCGGCTTCCGGGCTCTCCTGGAGCAGCAGATAGACCTGGAGGGGCAGGGTCTGGGTGGTGCCGGGCAGGTTCCCCGCGAAGGTGATGGTCGCGCCGAACTCTCCCAGCGCCCGTGCCCAGGTGAGCGCGGCGCCCGCCACGAGTCCCGGGGTGACCATCGGCAGGGTGACGGTGAAGAACACCCGCAGCGGCGACGCTCCCAGGGAGGCCGCCGTCTCCTCGTACCGGGGCCGCAGCCCGCCCAGCGCCCCTTCGAGGCTGATAATCAGGAACGGCATCGCGACGAACGTCGCCGCGACAACGGCCCCTGCGGTACTGAAGGGCAGCGTGATGCCGAACGTGTCCTCCAGCCACCCTCCGAGCAGTCCCCTGCGGCCGAAGGCGAGGAGGAGTGCGACACCGCCGACGGTGGGCGGCAGCACCATCGGCAGGAGCACGAGGGAGCGGACGAACGCCTTGCCGGGGAAGTCGACACGGGCCAGCAGCCATGCCAGCGGGACGCCGAGTACGACGGAGAGGCCCAGCGCCCAGGCGGAGACGACCAGCGAGAGGGTGAGCGCCTCGGTGGTCCCGGGGCTGGTCAGATGCGTGCCCAGTTCACCCCATGAGGTACGGGTGAGGATCCCGATCAGCGGCAGCAGCAGGAAGGCGACGGCCACGAGCGCGGGAACGGCCAGGGCGATCGGGGCGCGGGTGCCGGTGCGGGCGCCGACGCGGGGGCCTGTGCCGATGCGCGGGCCTGTGCCGGTGCGGGGGCCGGTGCCCGTGCGGGGGCCGGTCGTGCGGCTGCGGAGGTGTTTCATCGAGGATCCCTGAAGCTGGGGTCTGGAAGTGCCGTGCGGGCGGCCTCGGCGCAGGCGCACGGTGTGTACCTGCGCCCGGACGGGGCCGCCCGCACGAGTGTCTACCGGGTTACGGCTTCTGGAAGCCCGCGCCCCGCAGGAGCTTCTGCGCCTCCGGGGTGGACAGCCACTTCACGAACTCGGCCGCCGCGGCCGCGTTCTTGGACGTCTTGAGCGTGGCGGCAGGATAGGAGGCGACCGCGTTCTGCGCGTCCGGGATGTCGATGGCTTCGACCTTGTCGGTGGCCGTGGCGGCATCGGTCTTGTAGACGAGCCCCGCGTCGGCCTCGCCCAGTTCGACCTTGCTGAGCACCGCGCGCACGCTGGGCTCCTGCGAGACCGGCTTCACGACGATCTTCTGGGCGTCCAGGATCTTCTTGCTGTACCGGCCGACCGGCACCTCGGGCGCCGCGAGGACGACCTTCAGCTTGGTGTCGGCGAGGTCCTTGAGGCTGCCGACCTTCTCCGGGTTGCCCTTGCCCGTCGCGATGACGAGGCGGTTCTTGGCGATGACGGTCGGGGCGCCGGTGTCGGACTTCAGCCCGTCCATCGTCTTCGTGTCGGCGGTGACCAGGGCGTCCGCGGGCGAGCCCTGCTTGACCTGGCTCGCCAGTTCCTGCGATCCGGCGAAGGAGAACTTCACCTTCGTACCCGGGTGCGCCTTCTCGTACACGGCACCCGCCGCCTTGAAGACGTCGGTGAGGGAGGCTGCGGCCAGCACCGTCAGCCCGGCCTTCGGGGCTCCGCCGGCCGCTGCCGAGTCCTGGTCGGCCTTCTTGTCACTGTCACTGCCGCCGCCACACGCGGCCAGCGGAACGAGGAGGACCGCCGTGACGATCGCGGCTGCGGTACGGCGTCCGGTGAAATGGGGCGCGAGGGACATGGGGAGGGGGCTCCTTGGGCTAAGGCTTGGGTTAAGGGTTGGGTTCAGGTGCGGTCGATGTGCACGCTGGTCGACTTCACACGGGCGGTGGCCTGCATGCCGACCTCAAGACCCAGCTCCTCGACGGCCTCCCGGGTCAGGAGCGACACGAGCCGGTGCGGCCCGGCCTGGATCTCCACCTGGGCCGCCACGTCGCCGAGCTTCACCGCGGTGACGATGCCGGGGAACGCGTTGCGGGCCGAGGTATACGAGACGTCCTCCTCGCCGGCGGCGCTCTGGGCGACCTCGACGGAGAACGCGGCGAGGTCGCGGCCGTCGATGAGCCGGCGCCCGCCCTCGTCGCGATGGGTGGCCACCCGCCCGGCGTCCGCCCAGCGGCGGGCCGTGTCGGGACTGACGCCGAGCAGACGCGCGGCCTGACCGATGGTGTAGGACTGCATGTGCCGCAGAATAGGCGCTCTGAGGTGGCATTTACAAAGGTCTGATGCGAACCTCCATGGCAAATGCGACACCTGTTGGAGAAAAGCACGGACCCACGACGGGCGTCAGGGCATGCCCACGTAGTTCTCGGCGAATGCGGCTGCACACGTGCGGGAGTCGCGCAGCTGTCGCAGCCGGGCCAGACGCAGCTGCTGCTCGAAGTCGGCCCCGGCGCCGGTGCCCAGGTCGGTGTGCAGCAGCTGGAGCAGCCAGTGCGAGAACTCCTGCGCGCGCCAGACGGAAGGAAGCCGCAGGGCGGAGTACCGGTCCAGGAGATCCGTGTTCTTGCGGTGTACGGAGTCGATGATTCCGGCCGCGAGGGCCGCCGCGTCCGCCATCGCCAGGTTCATGCCCTTGGCTCCCGCCGGACTGACGACGTGGGCCGCGTCGCCCACCAGGTAGAGCTTTCCGTACTGCATGGGCGAGGTGACGCAGCTGCGCAGGTCCAGCACGTGCTTGTCGAGAATGGGCCCGGTGTTGAGGTGCCAGTCGCTGTCACGCAGGGCGAGGCGGTGGTGCAGCTGTTCCCAGACGCGTTCGTCGGGCCAGTTGTGCGGATCGTCCCCGGCGGGGCATTGCAGGTAGAAGCGGCTGATCTGCGGGGTGCGGAGCATGTGGCCTGCGAAGCCGTCCCGGTGCAGTCCGTAGATGATCTCGGTGGTGGCGGGCGGGGCCTCCGCCAGGACGGCCAGCCAGCCGGCCGGGTGGCGCAGCCGGTACGTCCGTGCGCGGCCGGGAGGCAGTGCGGCCCCGGAGATGCCGTGCTGGCCGTCGCACCCCGCGA
This sequence comes from Streptomyces sp. NPDC048442, assembly GCF_040651475.1. NCBI lineage: Bacteria > Bacillati > Actinomycetota > Actinomycetes > Kitasatosporales > Streptomycetaceae > Streptomyces > Streptomyces sp. NPDC048442. The sequence continues at coordinate 192,568 of NZ_JBEZKB010000012.1, read as the reverse complement.
GGTAGTCGCACTGGATCCGGGCCGTCTCGGCGGAACCGGTCGTGCAGAGGATCGCGGGCCCCGGTCCGTACAGCCGGCGCAGTGCCGTACAGGCGGTGTCGAAGTGGAGGGTGCCGCCCGCGCGCAGGAATGCCGCGACAAGGTCCCGGACGAGGAACTGCTGCGGGTACACGTAGTGGGCCTGTCCGCCGGTGAGCTCGCTGTAGGGCACGGAGAAGTACTCGCCCTGGTGCCGGAACTCGCATGCGGTGTGCCGCATCCCTTCGGCGAGCAGCCGGTCGGCGAGCCCGTGGCGCGTCAGCAGTTCCACCGTGGGGTGCGCGATCAGCCCCGCCCGTGCCCGCCGCTCGATGTGGGCCCGGCTGTGCCGTTCGAAAATGGCGCAGTCGACACCCGCTCCGAGCAGGAGGTTTCCCAGCAGCAGCCCGGCCGGTCCGGCTCCGATGATGCCGACGGTGACGCGTTCGCTCATCGTGCACCGCCGGTTCGCCGGCGAGAAGTCAGGGCGACGAGCTGGAAGGTCTCGCTCACCCAGGCGACCGGTGTGGCGCACAGATCGACCCGGGCGGTCACCTCGAGTACGGCAGCCCGGTCCGTTCCGGCCGCGGGCAGGGCCTCCCAGTGCAGTGTGTGCCGTCGCGGCCGCAGCCCGGCGAGGACGGTCCCCAAGGAGGTGTCCGTCGTACGCAGACAGTGGCGGGCCTCCAGGGGGAGCCGGTTGGTCACCACCACCGCCTGAGCATCCATCACCACCTCGTCGTGGCAGGTGAGGAACTGGATGCGCCGGTCCTGGGCGCGTTCAGTGCCCTGGGCGTGCAGCAGGGCGCGCAGGGAGTGGGCGACCGGGCCTTCGGAGCGTTCCAGGAGGCGGAGGCGGGGGGCGTACCCCAGCCAGCGGCCCAGGGTCGCCGTCACCCCGTCGGTGTCCACCAGGTGGCGGACCAGCCGCCACAGGTCAGGATCTCGCGCGAGGTCCTCCAGCGTGACGGGGGGAATCGCCCTGGAGGACGGCCGTAATTCCATCGGAGGTGTGCGCCTCCCTCGGACACGCAGGACACGCGAAACATGCAGGACGCGCGGGACGCGCTCGGCTGCGCGCTGCGCCGAAACCCAACACCCTTTCATCGTAAGCCCGTTCGGGGCAGCGAGACCGTCCTCACACCCATGCGAATGCCCCACGGCCCGGGGGGGGTGGGGCCGTGGGGCATTCAGGATGCTCAGCGGGCTGGGGGGATGCGCCTGCCGAGCTCGGGTCGACGTTCTTCTGCCCCGTGTCAGGGCGGGCATTCACGTCGTGGTCGAAAATTCGCTGCTACTTGCAGGCCGCCACGTTGTCCGCCGTGCCGGGCCTCGCTGCCGCCCCGGTGTCGTTGAAGTTGGTCACGAAGGCGTTGTAGAGGGCGTCGTCGTTGATGCGGACCATCGACTCGTCGTTGTCGCGCAGGGCCGGGCCGCTCCAGTTGTGGCTGCCGGTGAAGACGAGCTTCTCGCGGGCGCCCGCGTACATGCCGTCGATCATCAGGTTCTTGGAGTGCACGATGCGGTTCGGGGTGGGGTCCGGGGTGCCGGCGTCCCCGTCGTCGTCGTGCTGGTAGCAGCGAGTGGCGAGGCGGGTCTGGCCGTGCAGGGCGTTCCAGGTGCCGCTGTCGGTCTCGCTGTAGACGAGGTCGACGGTGCAGCCGGCGGCGGCCAGCGAGCGGAGCTTGTCCGCGACGCCCTGGCGGGTGATCTTGAGCATGGCGGCGCGGATCGCGGTGCGGTGGGTGCCTGCCGAGTCGGTCCAGGTGCAGGCGACGTTGTCGAGGGCGTTCACGACGGTGTCGGTGTCGTTGTCCGAGCCCGCGCGCGGGAAGAAGTAGACCTTGTACGCGCCCGCGTTGGCGGACGTGTACGTCCAGTTGGCGCGGTCCTGCTTGCCGAGCTTCCCGAAGTAGGCGGTGTACGCGGCGTAGAGCTCCGCGTTGCCCGCGACGCCGACGGCGCTGTTCCAGTAGCGGGAGTAGTTGGAGGGTGTGAGGTTGGAGGTCATCTGGAGGACGACCTGCTTGGCCGTGCCGCCGCCCAGGCTGCTGAAGAGCAGGAACTTGTTGTGGTTGATGCCCGCGCCGGCGGTCGGGCCGAGGCAGGAGCGGCCCTTGGTGCAGAGCTTCACGTACGACGGCTTCGTCATGTCCGTGCCGAGGGCCGTCCTGAGGGTGTCGTACGAGACGTCATTGACGCCCTCGGTACTGACCGTCGTCTCGTCGAGGACGACCTGGACGTTGATGCCGCGCGCGGTGTGCGCGGCGGCGAGTTCCTGGGCGAAGGTCTTGTCCCAGAAGTGGTAGAGCGCCATCTGGATCGTCGAGCCGTTGTCGGCGGCGGCGATCATCGCGCGCGCCCGGTCGCGGATCGCGTTCTGCTGGGCGACGTCGCCTGTGGGCCGGTTGAAGACGGGCCCCATCGGCGGAACCGCCGCATCCGCCGCACCGACCTCACCCGCCGCCCCGGCCTGCGGCACGGGACCGAGGACGAGACCGGCGGCTGCGACCGCGAGCGCGGTGGCGAAGGTGGCGAGGCGTCGGTGGAAACGAGAGTGCACGGGTGGTTCCCCCTGGAGGCCGGTGACTTGACCGAAGCGGCAAGCATGAGCATGCCATTTTCGGTACGTGAGCATAGGGGGTGCCCGCCTCCGGGGGGCTCGAATCGGCCATGCCCGTACGGCAATTGATCCTCGTACCGTACGGCGATTGATCCTCGTACCGTACGGCAATTGATCCTCGTACCGTACGGGCGTGACCGCCTCGGCACACCTCTCAATACACCTCTCAATGCCCCGGCAGTACGCACCTCGTGTCCAGCCCCAGTACGCGGTTGAGCCGGCCGAAGGCCAGCCAGGAGCCGAGGCTCATGGTCAGTTCGACGATCTCGGCCTGGCTGTAGTGCGCGGACATCCGGGCCCAGAAGTCCTCGTCCCCTTCGAGGCCGTGGTGGTCCAGGGCGTACCGCTCGGCGTACTCGGCGGCCAGTCTCGTACGGTCGTCGAGTACGCCGGGGGCATCGCCGGTGCGCCAGTTGGTCACCGCGTCGGCGAACCCCTCCTCGACCTTTTCGCCGTCCCGGTCGGTCCGCCAGTCCAGGCAGAACAGACACCCGTTGAGCTGCGCGATCCGCAGCCGCGCCGCCTCGAACTCGCGCAGGCCGAGGGTGGTGTGGGCGTAGACGGCGAGGGAGAAGTTCGCGGCGGCGGGGCCGATGCCGGGGACCATGTCGCCCCAGACGTACTCGATGGGGTTCTTGCCGTCGGGGATCTCTAGGTGCACGACTGGCTCCTTCCGAGTCGGCCCGCTGCCGGGCGCAGGGGGACGTCGAGGGCGTCGTAGAGGCCGGGTTCCGCTTCCGTCAGCCAGTCGATGGCGTTGACGAGGCGGCCGACGGCGGTGGCGTTGCCGCCCGCCGAGCGGTTCTCGTCCTCGTCGCTCGCCTCGACGGTGACCTCGATACGGGGCCTGCCCTCGACGATCACGCGATGTGCGCCGGTGCCGTCGGGCGGCGTGGGCCAGTCCGGGGCGCAGGACGGGTGGATGCGGGTGATGTGCTCGATGACCAGGCGGGGTACGCCGCCGACGATGCCCTGGACCTCGAAGCGGACCGCGCCCTGGGTGCCCGCCTCGAACTTGCCCATGGTGCGGGTGGTGACCGTGTCGTCGAGCGGCCGGCGCTCCAACGTCTCGCGGATGTCGTCCAGTTGGACGTCGAGGGCCCGTGCCAGCAGCCGTATCTGACCGCCCCACACCATCGTCGGCACGGTCGCCGTCAGCATCGGCGGCTGGTACTCCATGGGGTGCCCCATGCCGATGAGGTCACGGACGGACTCCGGCTGGTCGTACGTCGAGTAGTCGAAGATCTCCTGGCAGCGGATGGTGTCGACGGTGGAACCGAGGCCGCTGACGAGAAGCGGCAGGACGTCGTTGCCCCAGCCGGGGTCGACGCCGGAGACGAAGAGGGAGCCGCCGCCGTCCGCGATGGCTTCCAGGAGGGGCTCGCGGAGTTCGGGCGGGGCGCTCGGCGGGTCGTAGAGCGCGTAGAGGGCGGGGGTGACGACGACGGCTCCGGTACGGAGGGCCCGCGCGACGTCCGCATGGGCCTCGTCGGGACGGAGGTCGCCGGAGGCGGCGTAGACGACGGCGCGGGGGCGGGCGGCCAGGACGGTGTCGACGTCGTCGGTGGCACACACCCCCAACTCACCCTCCAGCCCTGCCAGTTGACCCGCATCGCGGCCGACCTTCCGCGGGTCGTGGACGAGTACGGCGGTGAGCTTCAGCGCCGGATGGGCCGCCACGGCACGGATGGCCGCGCGGCCGACGTTCCCGGTTCCCCAGACGACCGTGGAAATCATGCGGCGGAGGGTAGCGCGGAGGGCGCACGGTTCCCATAGCCGTGCACATGGCGGTTGTGGCGCAGCCGTGCACATGGCGGTTCTGGCGCGTTGCGGTTCCGGGCTCATTGCGGTTCCGGGCGCCTGCCTCAGTGCTGGATCAGACCGCCGGTCGGTACCGGGGGGGACGTGGCCGGTCGCCGGGGCGGTCAGCGCCAGGGCGAGGCCGACGTCAACCAGGGAGGACCGGCCGAGGTGACGGGGACGGCCCTTGTGTCCACGCCCAGCAGGCGCTCGACCACGGCGTCCAGGCCGGTCTCCTCGGCGACCTCCCTGACCACCGCGTCGAAGGGGTCCTCGGCGTCCTCGACCCCGCCGCCCGGCAGCGTCCAGCCGCGAGTCGCAGTTCCGTCCGGGGAGATTACCCGCCGCCGGTGAGTCGTCCCGGCTCCCCCGGGCGATCGCTTGCCCCCGTACGCCTGCGGACCAGGTCCATGTCCTCCCCCGGCAGCGCGTCGGCGGCCAACAGCCTTGGCAGCAGCTCCGGTTCGCGGGTCAGCGCGCGGAAGGCGAGTGCGACGGTCACTCCGTGGCCGGGGCGGTGCACGATCTCGACCGGGTCGCCGGCCCGGATGTCCCCCGGCTCGACCACGCGGAGGTACGCGCCGGGGCGCGCGGCCCCGGTGAACAGCCCGAGCCAGCCGTCGCGCTCCAGCCGGCCCTGGAAGGTCGCGCACGGGATCCGCGGGCACGACACCTCCAGGACGACGTCCGGCCCGATGCGCCAACGCTCGCCGATCAGGGCCCCGTTGACGTCCAGGCCGACGGTCGTGAGGTTCTCCCCGAAGACGCCGTTCGGCAGTGGCCTGCCCAGCTCGGCCTCCCACCCGTCGAGGTCCTCCCGGGCATGGGCGTAGACGGCCTGGTCGGCGCCGCCGTGGTTCTTCACGTCGTAGACCCGGTCACCGGCGAGACCGACCTCACCGGTGCCTTTGGGCCCGGGGGCGGAGACGGCGACCGGGCCCTCGACGGGCCGCTTGTCGATGCCTGTCGCTCCGAGCCTCTTCCAGGGGTTCGGGCGGGGTCTGCCGATGTTGACGGAGAGCAGCATCATGGGGCGACCGTACGCCGTGAAGCAGAGCGCCCCACCTCATTTTTCGGCGAGCAGCGCGTACAGCAGCGGGATGCGGGGGGCGGTGTCGGGCAGCCGCCACCAGCCGCCCGGGGTGCGGACCATGTCCGGCCAGCGGGGCCAGGGGAGTTCGTCGCTCTCGCGGAGGCGGGTGAGTCGGAGGCCCGCACCGGTGAGTGCGTTGAGGACCTCGCCCAAGCCGTGCATCCACTCGTAGCAGTCGGTCGCGCCCTGTACGGGCGGGCCGTCGGTGTAGGTGTGCGTGGCGTCCCTCGCCACCGCGCCCCGGCCGGCCAAGTAGTCGTGGCGGAGCAGGAGTTCGGGGCCTTCGCCGGGGGCGGGGGACGGGCCGAGGGAGTTGAGGAGGGGGTGGAACTCGGCCAGGTAGAGGCGTCCGCCGGGGCGCAGCAGCGCAGCCACCGTGTGTGCCCAGCGGCCCAGGTCGGGGAGGTAGCAGAGGGCTCCCTTTCCGGTGTAGACGACGTCGAACCGGCGTTTGCCGAGGGCCTGTTGGGCGTCGTAGACGTTTGCCTGGACGTACGTCACCGGCAGCCCGGCATGGGCCGCCAGCCGCCTCGCCGCAGCCACCGACTCGCCGGAGAGGTCGAGGCCGACCGTGCGGGCGCCCTTGGAGGCGAACGCCATGGTCTCCGTACCGAGATGGCACTGCAGGTGCAGTACGTCGCGTCCGGCGAGGTCGCCGAGGTCCGCCCACTCGTAGTCGGCGAACCAGCGCTCGGGGCGGGCCTCGGGCGAGTTCACGTCGTAGAAGCGGCTGGCGAGGTGGACGGGGGTGCGGGCGTCCCAGTTGAACTGGTTGGCCCGCATCATGTCGCGCACGGCAGGATCGAATCCCGCGACCCCCTCCCCGGCCTCCCCAGCCGCCCCGGAACCCCGGTTCATTCGGTGTCGATTCCGGAGATGGCGGCGGGCCCGATCGGCGCCTCGTCCTCGCCCAGGCCCGCGGAACGCAGTGCCGCGACGGCGATCCGACGGGCCTCCGCCTCGGCCTCCTTGCTGGTGGCCGCGTGCACTTCGAGGCGGATGACGAAGGTCGAGTTCTCGTCGTCGAGGGTGAGACGGTTCAGCTCCTCGGCCTCGCCCAGGGCGGTGTGCCGGGGATCGGCGGGACTGAGCTCACGCAGGAGCTCCGCGTGCGCCGCGGGGTCAAGCGTGCCGAGAAGGGTGCCGGGGAGCGTCACGACATAGGTGGTCATCCTCGGACCGTACCCGCACGGGGCAGGGTAAATCGGCCCGCGAGGAGGTGGGCACCGGAGGCTGGGGGTGCCCAGGGGGCCATGGGCCGGGGCCGGGGCCCGTTGTGGGTCGGGGACGTGGACTCGACCCTGGACGTGGCCCGAGCCGGGGGCCGGGGAGCCCGTGGCCCGTGGCTCGGGGACGTAACCCGTGGACGAGACCCGGAGGCCGGAGGCCGGGAGACGGAGCCGGGAACTGGGGGCCGTGGGGGCCGGCCACAAGGCCCAGGGGGCCATGGGCCGGGGCCAGGGCTCGGGGACGGGGCCGGGGGCCCGTTGTGGGTCGGGGACGTGGACGCGACCCCGGACGTGGCCCGAGCCGGGGGCCGGGGGCCCGGCGCCGTGGACGCGTGCCCCGTGGCTGTGGCCCCGGGGGCCGGGGGCCAGAGGGCCCGTGGCCCGTGGCTCGGGGACGTGTCCCGTGGACGAGTCCCGGAGTCCCGGAGTCCCGGAGGCCGGGAGACGGGGCCGGGGCCGGGGCCGGAAAGCCGGGAACTGGGGGCCGTGGAGGCCGGGAGTTGGGCCCGGGGGCCCGCAAGGCCCGGGGGCCTTCTCCTGCTGTCCGCCGTCGAGTCCCTGCTGCTCGCCGTCAGGGCCCTGCCACTCGCCCTCAGGGCCCCTTCTTCTCACCGTCGGAGCCCTGCTGCTCACCGTCCCGGCTCGGCGGTCTCCCCCACGGCGTTTCCAGCGCGGCGCGCAGCGCGTCGACCGTGTCGCGGCCGATGCGTTCGGCGAGTCGGTCCTCCAGTCGGGCGAGGACGGTCTCGGCCCTGCGGTGTGTGCGCCCGCCCTCCTCCGTGCGCTTCACCAGTCGCTGCCGGGCGGAGGTGGGGTCGGGGAGCTGTTCGAGCAGGCCTGCGGCGATCAGGCCGTGTACCGCCTGGTGGGCGGTCTGCCGGGTGACTCCCATCCGGCGGGCCAGCTCCGAGACCGTCGTCCCGTTCTCGTCGAGTACGGCGAAGAGCTGGACCTGGGTCGGGGAAACGGGCGCGACACCCGCCTCCTCCAGCGCGGCCAGCAGCCCTTCCTCGAACCAGCGCCGCGCGTCGCCGAGCAGCTGGGGGAAGGGACGGGGGCGGGGACGTGGGGGGTGCGGGTGCATGGGGCCTCGGGGGAGCAGGGAGCGGCGGGGAGCGGACGGGAGCGGCAGGTCCGGAATCGTATCGGGCTCCGTGCTGCGGGTTGTCCGTCGGCCGTCTTGTATGTCAGGCTGCCTGACGTTTCCGATTCCATGAACATGAAGGGGATGCACCCATGACCATCGAGTACGCCACCCGCTACCGCACCACCTCGCACATACCCGCCGACCCCACGAAGCCGTACTTCATCGAGAAGGGCGAGGGTGACCGCGCCCACCTCTTCGGCGACCTGATCACCGTCTACGCGGGCGGCGAGCAGACCGAGAACACCTTCAACTTCTTCACGGTCGAGGGCCCCAAGGGCGACATCATCCCGGCGCACCTGCACGCCGACACCCACGAGGTCTTCTACGTCACGCAGGGCGCGGTACGGCTGTTCGTCGAGGACACGGCGGGCGAGCAGCAGGAGAAGCTGCTCACGCCGGGCGACTTCGGCTTCGTACCGAAGAACTGCAAGCACGCGTACCGCATGGAACGCGACCACAGCCAGGTCGTCGGCGTCGCGGCCGGGCCCGGCGGAACCTTCGAGCGGTTCTTCGAGAACCTCGGGGCACCGGCAGAGGAACTGGGCCTGCCGCGCGAGCCGGTGATCCCGGAGCCGCACAAGTTCGGGACCGTACCGGCACAGTTCGACGTGCGCTTCCTGCCCGACCACCAGTGGCGCACCCGGTGACGGCGGCCACATCTCAAGACGCCCGAGCCGTACCAGCCGTACGGGAGCTGATCGCCGCGCCGCATCCCGACCACGCCCCACTGCCCACCGACGGCGCCCCCGGCGTGCGCGAGTTGCGCGGCGTCCCGTACGCCGAGGTGCCGGGCAGCCGTCCGCCGGAACTGGACCTGTGGCTGCCGCAGGACAGGCCGGAGTCGGAAGGACCGCTTCCGCTGGTCCTGTTCGTCCACGGCGGCGCCTGGCGGCGCGGCCGGCGCGACGACATGGGCTTCCGTACCCGCCACTGGTCGCCCGGCCCCTTCGCACGTATCGCCGCCGAGGGCTTCGCGGTCGCCTGTGTCGACTACCGACTCAGCGGCGAGGCGCCCTTCCCCGCCCCGCTCGACGACCTGCAGGCAGCCCTGCGCTGGCTCACCCTGCGTGGCGCGGAACTGGGCATCGACACGGAGCGGACCGTCGTGTGGGGCGAGTCGGCGGGCGGCCACCTCGCCTCGCTCCTCGCCCTGACGCACACCGCTCCGCGACCGGTGGGCGCGGTGATCTGGTACGCCCCGAGCGACCTGACCGCCGTACGGGGCCACTTCACCCCCGAGAATCCCGCCACCCCCGAGGCCCTGCTGCTCGGCGCCGCTCCGGCCGCCGTCCCCGAACGCGCCCACGAGGCCAGCCCGCTCTCCCGGGTCCGTCCGGACGCACCGCCGTACCTCCTCGTCCACGGCGAGGCGGACACCATGGTCGACCCCTCGCACAGCACCGCCCTCGCGGCGGCCCTGGAGGAGTCCGGTTCCCCCGCCGAACTGTGGACGGTGCCGGACGCCGACCACGGCTGGCACGGGCTGCCGGACGCGACGGTGGAGGAGATCTTCACCCGTTCCCTGAACTTCGCCCGCTCCCTGGCCTTCCCCCACCTTTGTGTGGACCCAACAAATGAGCCGGAGGTGAATCGGTGGGCATGACCCGCGCCTCTCAGGCACATCATTGAAAGGATCATCGTGAACGCGCAGAGTCTCTTGTGCGGTTTCAACGATGCGATGGCCGAGGGAGCACGGTATGAACAGCCAGGTGTGCCAGGTGTGGGTGACCGGAATCGGGGCGTTGACACCACTGGGCGCGGACGCCGCGTCGACCTGGGCCGGCATGCTGGCCGGCCGGTCGGGGGTCCGGGCGCTGGAGGAGGAGTGGGCCGCGGACCTTCCCGTACGGACGGCGGCCCGGCTGACCGAGGACCCAGCCGCGCGATTGCCGCGCCCACAGGCCCGGAAGCTGGACCGGGGCGAGCAGTTGGCGCTGCTCGGTGCACGGGAGGCGTGGCAGGACGCGGGGGCTCCCGAGGTGGAGCCGGAGCGGCTGGCGGTGGTCATCGGTACGGGAACGGGCGGGGTGCTCACCACTCTCGGGCAGGACGACGTGTTCGAGGAGTCGGGGGCACGGCGGCTGTCCCCGTTCACGGTGCCGATGCTGATGCCGAACGGTCCGGCCGCCTGGGTCAGCATGGACCTGGGCGCGAAGGGCGGCGCCAGGACGCCCGTCAGCGCGTGCGCTTCGGGCGCGGAGGCGTTGGCGATGGGGCTCGACCTGATCCGGGCGGGCCGGGCGGACGTGGTGGTGGCAGGCGGCACGGAGGCGTGCGTCCACCCGTTCACGCTGGCCGCGTTCGCGCAGATGAAGGCACTGTCGACGCGTTCCGACGACCCCGAGTCGGTGTCCCGGCCGTTCGACGTGGACCGCAGCGGGTTCGTGATGGGCGAGGGGGCGGGGCTCGTGGTGCTGGAGCGCGCCGACTTCGCGCGGGCGCGCCGTAACCCCCGTACGTACGGAACACTCGCCGGCGGCGCCGTGACGTCCAGCGCGGGGCACATCACCGCGTCGGACGCGGAGGGTCAAGTCCAGGCGATCGAGGGGGCGCTGAGGGACGCGGGGGTGACGGCGCGGGACATCGGGCACGTCCACGCGCACGCCACGTCCACCGAGTCCGGCGACCTGGCGGAGGCGGAAGCGATCCGCCGGGCCGTCGGTACGCACGCGTCGGTCACCGCGACCAAGTCGATGACCGGCCACATGCTGGGCGCGTCCGGCGCGGTGGGCGCGATGGCCGCACTGCTCGCCCTGCGGGACGGGGTCGCACCGGCCGTACGCAACCTCGAACGGCTCGATCCCCGGGTGGAGTTGGACGTGGTGCAGGGCGACAACAGGAAGGGCCGCTGGGATGCCGTACTGGCCAATTCCTTCGGCTTCGGCGGGCACAACGTGAGCCTCGTCCTCACCCGGTGACGGGCGCGAGGCCTCCCGGCCGGCGCAGCTCCCGTACCGTCTTCCGCACCCGCTCGGTCAGGGGCGCCGGCAGCGTCCCGTACCCCCGTCCTGCCGCCGACTGCTGTCCAGGACCGCTCAGCGCGTGCTGGAGAAACGCCTTCAGTACGGGCAGGGCCGCGGCCTCGTTGTTCGGGGCGCACACCACCGCGTACGACATCTGGACCAGCGGGTACGCGCCCGGGGTGCGTGCCGCGGCCGCGTGGTCGAGGGCGACGGGGTCGCGGCCGATGCTGCCGGGCCGGCGGGCGACGGCCACGGCCTTGGCCGCGGGTCCGTTCGTCGGCGGTGACCGGGGCGTGGCCGGGACCGGGGCGTGGCCGGGACCGGACACCAGCCGGACGACGTTCGCCTTGCGCTCCTTCGCCTCCGCCAGCGGGTGGACCAACTCCCCATCGGCCCCTGGGAAGGCCTGGGCGTACTGGACCTCTGGGCCACCGGCGCACTCGCGGCCGGCGGCGCACTGCTGCGTTCGCGGGACGCCTGAGCGCGCCGAACTGCGCTGACACGCCTGCCGGATTCAGACGCTCCGGGTCCCGAACCGGTCGGAACGCGTGGATTCCGTAGCGCCGCACACGCCCGGACCCGACCATGTGATTCGTTCGCGTACCGGTGTCGTGGGAGGACGTATGGGCAAGCAGGTCAAGTGCAAGTCGACCAGGACCACCACAGGGAAGCCGTGCCAGAACCCCGCGATGATCGGGTTCTCCCGGTGTCAGCGGCACCGTGGCGAGTGGAATCGTCCGCAGCCGAAGAAGACCAAGAAGCGCTGACTGCACCCGAACCCCGGGCGTCGGTAGTGTCCATGACATGAAGATCGACGACTCGCCCAGGACCGCGGGGCAGCGCAAGCAGGACGTACTGGCACGGCTGGAGGAGGAGTCGGACATCTGGGTCGCCACGGCGGATGCGGACGGGATTCCGTACCTCGTGCCGCTGTGGTTCCGCTGGGACGGGGAGGCCATCTGGCTGGCGACCCGGATCACCAGTCCCACCGGCCGCAATCTGAGCCGACTCGGGCGGGGCAGGCTCTCGTTCGGGAACACCGACGACGTGGTGATCTTCGACGGGTCGGTGGAGACCTTCAGCGCCGACGAGGTGCCCGTCGCGGCTGCGGACGCCTGGGCGGCGAAGTGGGGGTGGGACCCGCGCCGCAGCGCCCGGAGCACCAAGCCGTACGCGTACTTCAGGGTGCTGCCCCTGACCGTGCAGGCCTGGCACGGGGAGCACGAACTGCGGGGGCGGAACGTGATGGGCGAAGGACGGTGGGCCGCATGACAGGGCAGCGGGATGTGCACCTCCCTTCCTCCTCCGCCGGTCCCGTCCGGCACCGTGAATCCGGTGTGTGGCTGGTGCGGTTCACGGAGCGGTTGTACGTGGTGTGTCCGGGATGCGGCGGGCGTGCGGTCGTCGTTCCCCGGCCGGGTCTGCCCGTACTGAAGTACTCCACCGAGCTGCTGTTCCGGCCACGGCGGCTGGCCTGCGCCGGGTGCGGAGCGGTCGCCGAGTGGGAGGCGGCGACGGAGGGCAGGGCGCTGCGCGGGGCGGACGCGGGCGGCACCGAGGATCCGTTCTTCCGGCGGCCGTTGTGGTTGCAGACCCGGTGTGCGGGGCAGGTGCTGTGGGCGTACAACGAGGAGCACGTGGCGGAACTGACCGCCTACGTGGGGGCGCAGTTGCGCGAGCGGGGCGGATTCGGGGGCTCGAAGAACGCGATGATTCCGCGTCTGGCGGCCTGGCTGAAGCGGGCCGAGAACCGGGCGGAGGTGCTGGCCGGTCTTGACCGGTTGCGGGGGCTGGCAGAGCGGTCGGCTCCGGCCGACCGCTCGGACGCGGCGTACGAGCAGGGGGAACGACCGCAGCCACAGCGGAACTTGTACTTCCGGGGCGGGGCGTACTAGGCCGGGCGTACGGGGTCGGTCGTACTGGGAAGACCAGTCACTCCGTGTCCTCCTTGTGGCGCTGGTAGTACCGTCCGACCCGCACCCGGTTTCCGCACAGCGCCGGTGAGCACCAGCGCCGTCTCGGGTTCACCGCGAGGAACAGGAGCCTGCAGCCGGGTCCCTCGCAGCAGCGCACCCTGGCGAGTGCGGCCGGGTCGATCAGCAGGTCGACGGTGGCGTCCGCCAGTTCGGCGAGCAGGACGTCGGTGGCGCTCCCCGTACGCACCCGGGTCGCGGTGACGGCGCCGCCGTCCCAGTCGAGTCTGCGGTGCAGGGGGGCTGCGAGCTGGGCCCGGGTGAGCGCGCGCAGCGCCTGGGCGGGCGGCTCCTCGCCGTCGCGGGCGCATGCGACCACCTTCTCGATCCGACTGCGCAGCGCCCGCACCGCGTCGAGGTCAACGCGGGGGCCAGTGCTGTCCGGACCTGGGGTCGCCCGGCTGAGCCGTCCCTCCTGGGCCTCCAGCCAGGGGCGGAACCGCTCGGCGGAATCCAGCAGGTCGATCTCGCCGCCAGGTCCGTTGGCGCGGGTGTTGACCAGGTCCAGCGGAAGGGGCTCGCCGACCGGGGGCATCCTCTTACTCATGGATCTAATGCTACTCCAACCCATTGACCCATTAGCAGCCCGCCCGCTATAACTAATGCATCAACGCCACGAGGGAGCATGTGACATGACGAGACACACCGCAGCATCCGGCATCGAGGTCGCCCGTACGGTCCACCGCTTCGTGGAGGTGGACCGGGTCCGTGTCTTCTACCGGGAGGCCGGCCCCGCCGACGCGCCCACACTGTTGCTGCTGCACGGCTTCCCGTCCGCCTCGCACCAGTTCCGGCGACTGATCGACACCCTCGGCACCCGCTACCACCTGGTCGCCCCCGACTACCCCGGCTTCGGCCACACCGAGGCCCCCGAGGACTTCGACTACTCCTTCGAAACCCTCGCCGATGTCATGGAGGGCTTCGTCGAAGCTCTGGGGCTCGGTGCGGACGGGTTCACGCTCTACACCTTCGACTTCGGAGGCCCGGTCGGCATGCGGCTGGCCGCCCGGCACCCCGAGTGGATCAACGGGCTGATCGTGCAGAACGCCAACGCCTACACCGAGGGCCTCTCCGACCTGGCCCTGGGCCTGACCGCGAACCGGCCGGGCGTACCGGGCGCCGAGGACCGGGTCCGCGAGATCCTGACCCTCCCGGTCACCCGGGGCCAGTACGAGGGAGGGACCGGCGACCCCGCCCTTGTCGCCCCCGACGGCTGGACCCTGGACCAGCACTTCCTCGACCTGCCCGGCCGCAAGGAGGCCCAGGTCGCACTGGCCCTCGACTACCACTCCAACATCGCCCGCTACCCGGCCTGGCAGCAGTGGCTGCGCGAGCACCGCCCGCCGACCCTGGTGCTGTGGGGCCGCGGTGACGCGTTCTTCCCGGAGGCCGGGGCGCACGCCTATCTGCGCGACCTGCCCGAGGCGCAGGTGCACGTCTTCGACACCGGCCACTTCGCGCTGGAGGAGAAGCTCCCCGAGATGGCCCCCTTGATCGCCGAATTCCTCGACGCATCCGCACACCCCACTGAGAACGCCAAGAAGGCGACACCCGTGAAGAGGTCACCCATGAAGATCGCGATTGTCGGAGCAAGCGGAAACATCGGCGGCGCCGTAGCCGCGGAGGCGGCCGCACGCGGTCACCAGGTCACACCGCTCGGCCGTGCCACCACCGATGTCAGCGACCCCGCCGCCCTGGCCGAGGCCGTCGCCGGACACGACGCCGTGGTGGTCGGCGTCAAGGGCCCTGACCACCTGGTGCCGAGAAGTGCGCAGGCACTGCTGAAGGCGCTGCCCGAGGCCGGAGTTCCCCGGCTGGTGTTCCTGGGCGGCGGCGGCAGCCTGGAGTACGCGCCGGGCGAACGGTTCGTCGACTCCCCCAACTTCCCCGCCGAATACCTGGAGACGGCACGCGACCAGACCGAGGCCCTCGACCTGCTGCGCGCCGCACAGACGCCGGTCGAGTGGACCTATGTCAGCCCGCCGCCGATGTACCTGGTCCCCGGCCCGAAGACCGGCTCCTTCCGCACCGAGGCCAGGGACACCCCGATCACCGACGCCGACGGCGAGAGCCGGATCTCGGTGGGCGACTTCGCAGCCGCGGTCGTGGACACGCTGGAGCAGGGAACCTTCGTCCAGAAGCGGATCACCGTCGGCTACTGACCGGCCCGCCGACCCCGGCTCCACGGTCCCATCCGATCAGGCCTGCCAGTACGGCGACCAGCGGCAGAAGGCTCAGGCTCAGCATCCCGGCGGGCAGCTTCGAGGCGAGGCCGAGGACAGCGATCCGCCGGAAGCCGGAAATCTTCATCAAGTCCCGGTAAGCGGCGGGGAGTTGGGGGGAGCGCATACGAGGGGGCGGGCGCTGGGGCTGGAGTGGTGGCTGGGCGGGCATGGACTCGGTTCCTCGGGTCTGGGCGGCGGGTGGTGACGGTCGGTCAGCCCTCGACCGGGCTGCCACCGCCGTCACCTCGTGCGCGCAGCGCGCGGACGGTCCAGTTGAGGGCCGGGGCGAGGGGTTGCGGGGCAAGCCAGCCGTTCACGATCGCGAGAAGGTGCAGATAGCGGTCCCTGCGCGGATCGTTCATGCCGTCCAGCCGGTCGGTCAGCCGGGCGCGCAGAGCCGCGTCGTCGGGGCGGGCGGCCGTGCGCGCATAGTGGGCGGCGAGGTCGTCGACGATCCGGGCGGCCTGTGGGGAGGCCGGGTCGACGCCGTCCGCGAGAGCCGGTTCGGCCAGGGAGCGCAGAGCTTCGGCAAGGATGCGGGGCAGGCCCATGGCATCGTCGGGCGCGCGGTCGACCGCCAGGTCCTGGGCCATGCCCTGGACGCTGGTGCGGAAATCGGCGTCCTGGAACAGTTCGGCGAGTTCCACCCACGCCTCGACCTGCTCCGTGGACGGGTCGTCGGGCAGTTCCGGGGTCATCGAACGGATGACGGCCGCGAAGGCGGGGTGGGCGTGCAGACCGTCGAAGACGGTGTCGAGGAACTCGCCGATCAGACGGCTGCGTTCGTCCTCGGACAGCTTGGCCAGCCGGTGCATGAGATCCAACTCCTCGGGTGACGACCCGCGCCTGGCCACGGCGGTGAGCACCGCCCGGCGCAGGCGCAGGGTACGGATCTGTACGTCGAGTGCCTCCACGTGCGCCGCGGCGACCTCGGGCAACGCGACTTCCCGGTCCACGACTTTGCGGACGGTCGGCAGATCGAGACCCAGTTCGCGCAGGGTCCGTACGAGGTCGAGACGGGCGACGGCGTCGACTCCGTAGAACCGGTAACCGCTCGGGCTGCGGCCCGTGGGCGTGACGATCCCCGAGTCGGAGTAGAAGCGGATGGTCTTGACCGAGAGCCCGGTGCGCCGGGCCAGTTCGCCGATCGGGTAGCGGGCACAACCAGTGGGAGGGGTGGTGCTGTTCATGCGGATCAGCTTGGCGTCTCCCCCTACTGGAGACTCAAGGGGCCTCACCCGTGCCGTCTGTCCCGCCCGGGTCCCGCCCGTGTCCCGCCCGGGTCCCGCCTGCGTCCCACCCGTATCGCCGTCTATGTCTTCTATGTTCTCTATATCGTCATGAGCTTGCCCCGCTTGAGGCGGACCACTTCGTCCGACGCGTCCGCGACCTCGCGCGAGTGGGTCACCAGGATCACGCACTTGCCCTCGTCGTGCGCCAGCTTGCGGAACACCTCGATGATTCCGTCGGCGGTGTCCTGGTCGAGGCTGCCGGTGGGCTCGTCGGCGAAGAGGATGTCGACCTCGCAGGCGAGGGCGCGGGCGATGGCGACGCGCTGCTGCTGGCCGCCGGAGAGTTCCAGTGTCTTGCGGTGCCGGTCCTCCTCGTCCACGCCGAGCAGGCCGAGGAGTTCGACGGCGCGTTGCTTCCTGTTGACGCCCTTCACTCCGGTGATTTCCATCGCGGAGGTGATGTTCTGGACGGCCGTCATGTAGGTGAGCAGGTTCAACGACTGGAAGACCGTGGCCACATGGCGGTTGCGGTACCGGCCGAGACCGATGTCGGCGACGTCGGTGCCACGGAAGCGGACGCTGCCCCTGGTCGGTGAGTCGAGCCCGCTGGCGAGCGAGAGGAGGGTGGTCTTGCCGCTGCCCGAGGGGCCGATGACGGAGTACATCCGGCCCTCTTCGAAGGAGTGGTTGACGTCCTTGAGTACGGTGCGGCGGCCGGTGCCCGACGGGTAGGTACGGCTCAGGCCGGTGAGCTGGAGGATCGGAGCCGTCGTTCCGGGAACGGTCGGAGTGGTCGGAGCGGGAACGGTCGGAGCCGTCGTTCCGGGAGCGGTCGGAGTGGTCGGAGCGGTCACGTCGTTCGCCCTTCGTATCGGAGTGCTCACGTCACTCGCCCTTCGTGAGGATGTCGCGCGGGTTGAGCCGGAGGATCCGGGTGCCGGGGACGATCGTCGCCAGGGCTGCGATGCCGAGGCCGGTGAGGCCGACCCTGGTGATGTCCGCCGCGCCCAGCCGGATGTCCATCTCGTCGATCGGGGCGACCTCCGGGGTGTCCTCCTTGTTGGCACCGCCGGTGGGGTCGGACGGGTCGGGCTTGTTGGCCTCGTTCGCCGCGGACTCGTTGGCGGAGGAAACCTCGCCGGCGAGCAGCTGGTCGCCGATGGCCTGGGAGAGCAGTTGGCTCCCCGCGGCGGCGAAACCGACCGCCAGGGCCGCGCAGGCGACCACCTCGACCAGGTGCTGACCGAGCAGTCTGGGCTTCTTCTCGCCGAGCGAGAGCAGAATGCCGAGCTCCTTGCGGCGTTCGCGCATGTTCGAGGCGATGATCAGTGCGAGGATGACGGTGCCGGCGACGGCGACCAGCCAGACCGTGACGGAGGCGAAGTCGGCCGTCTTGCTGATCGGACCGACCAGGGTCTGGTACTGCTTGTCGTTGACGCTCAGCGGGAAGATCTTGAGGTCGACCCCGGCCGCCTCGGCGTCCTTCTTGAGCCGGCCCAGGTCGGCGGGGTCGCGCAGCGTGAAGGTGGCCTCCTTGACGACCCCGCCGCCTGCCTTCAGCTCCTTGCCGTCGAGGCGGGTCGCGCCGTCCGGGGTGACGTAGATCTGGTTCGAGGGGGCCGCCATCGGCGGGACGTACGAGCCGGGATCGGCGCTGCTGCTCCGGTAGATGCCACCGACGGTGAAGTCGGTCTCCTTGGTGCCCAGCCTGCCGTCGGGCTTCTGGATGTTGGCGTTCAGCTTGACCTTGTCGCCGACCTTCAGGTGGTTGTCCCTGGCCACCCGCTCTTCGATGACGACCATGTCACTCTTGCTGTCGGGCTTGATCGCGGAGCCTGAGATCAGCTTCGATTCGCCGTTGCGGAATGCCGCGACGGCGTTCAGGTCGCGAATGCCGTCGGCCTTGAAGAAGTCCACGCCACCGGTGTCCTGGCCGGCCGGCGGCGGAACCGGCTGGTGGAGCTTGACCTGATCGGTGGGGGCCGCGCCACCGTCCTTCGTGTAATTGCACTTTTCCACGACGGACGATTCGCAGACCTTGTCCACCAGCCTGCGGGGCAGGTCGGCCTCGGCGCCGATCATGCCGGCCTGTCCCCCTTCCGGCTTCTTCATCCCGCCCGAGGCGATCAGCGCGTTCAGGTCCAGCTGCATCGTGGCCACGGCGCCCACGCTCCGCTTCGCCGACTCCGCGGCGCGGGCGGCCGCCGACTGGATCAGGAAGCCGGACAGGACCAGGGTGCAGATGACGAAGAACAGGCCGACCAGCATCACTGTTTTGCCGAGATGGCCGCGCAACCGCCACCAGGCTCGTTTGAAGAGATTCATGAACGCCACGCTAGAAGGGCGGAGTTTTGCGGGGCGTTTGCGAATGGCGCCCGCGCCTGGCGTCTCATACACGGTTCAAATGCGCCGTTTGATAAGACGGATCCGGTACGCGCCCGAACGCACCTGATTCGGGCGGCTGCGTACAGGAAATCCGCGGTGAATTAATGAAAAGAAAAGGTTGTCGGGCGTGCGCGTACTGGTGGTCGAGGACGAGCAGTACATGGCGCGGGTCCTGGAGATCGGGCTGCGCCGGGAGGCCATCGCGGTCGACGTGGTGCACGACGGGGCGACGGCTCTGGAGCGGGTCGGCGTCCACGACTACGACGCGGTGGTCCTCGACCGGGACCTGCCCGGTGTGCACGGTGACGAGGTGTGCCGCCGGATCGTCGCCATGGACCTCGGTTGCCGCATCCTCATGCTGACCGCCGCGGGGCGGCTCGGCGACAAGGTCGAGGGGCTCGGCCTCGGCGCCGACGACTACCTCCCCAAACCCTTCGACTTCCCCGAACTGGTCGCCCGGCTGCGGGCCCTGTACCGCCGCAGCCCCATGGCCCACTCCCCCGTCCTCACCTTCGCCGACGTCACGTTCGACACGCACCGCCGCCGGGTCGACCGTGCGGGGACCGAGATCCGGCTCACGCCCAAGGAACTCGCCGTCCTGGAGCTCCTGATGCGTGCGGACGGCGGGGTGCTGAGCGCCGAATACCTCCTGGACAAGGCGTGGGACGCACATACGGACCCGTTCACCAACGCGGTACGCCTGGTGGTGCACACCCTGCGCAAGAAGCTCGGCGATCCCCGGCTGGTGCGGACGGCGATCAGTGCGGGCTACTACCTGGGCACCGAATGAGGTGGCTGCTCGGGCACCGGGTGAAGTGGCTGCCCGGGTTCCGGCTTCGTGCGCCGCGGCGGCGGACGCTGAGCATCCACGGTCGGCTCTTCCTCGGGTTCGGTGCCGCGCTCGGAGTGTGTGCCGCGCTGATGGTCGCGATCATCTACGTCGGGATGCGCTTCCTGCCGACGTACGACTTCAGTACGACAGTGATCGCACCCGAGGGCTCCTTCCAGCCTGGATACCCCGTGCCGTCCGCGTCCCCGTCGGCCGGGCAGTTTCCCCCCGCCACCCCTCTGACGCGCGGCAACGAGGCCGAGCCCTCTGGCTCCATCTCCACCAAGGAGGACGTCTGGAGCACCGTCCTTACGGTGTCCGTCGGCGGTGTGCTCCTGGTGATGGTGGTCGGCCTCGGCGCCGGCTGGCTCCTCTCCAAACGGTTGCTCGCGCCCCTGCACACCATCAGCGCCGCCGCGGCGGAGGCCACCGAGGGCAATCTGGGGGAACGTATCGAAGCCGAAGGCCCCGAGGACGAGCTCAAGCAACTCGCCGACACCTTCGACACGATGCTGGCCAGGCTGGAGGAGTCCTTCGCCGCACACCAGCGGTTCGCCGCGAACGCCTCGCACGAGCTGCTCACCCCGCTGGCCACCACCCGGGCCGTCCTCCAGGTCGCCGCCGCCGACCCCACGGGTGAGGAGTTCGCGGAACTCGCCCCGATGCTGCGGGAGATCAACGAGCGCAACATCAGCGTCGTACGGGCCCTGCTCGACCTGGCGGGCGCGGAGCACACCCCCTTCGACCCCGACCCGGTGGACCTCGCCGAGCTCGCGGAGCTGGCCGTCGCCGAGCGGGCCGGGCAGGCGGAGACGTACGGCATCCGCCTCGACGTGGACACCGAACCCGACTGCGACATCGACCGCGACGTGGCCGGAAATGCGACCCTGCTGCGGCAGTTGGTCCTCAATCTCCTCGACAACGCCCTCGCCCACAACGTGCCCGGGGCGGGCTCGGTCCAGCTGGCCGTCTTCCGGGAGAAGACGGTGGTCCTGGAGATCGAGAACACCGGCCCGCACGTCGACGCCGCCATGGCGGACCGTCTCTTCGAGCCCTTCTACCGGGCGCAGCCCCGGGTCCGCAGCGATCTCTCCGGCCATGGTCTGGGCCTGGCCATCGTCCGGTCGATCGTCTCGGCCCACCACGGTACGGTCACGGCCACCGCGAACCCCGGCGGCGGCCTCACCGTACGGGTCGAACTGCCCGCGCTGCGCCCGGCCGCCGGAGGCTAGCCCCACCTTGCGCGGGCCTGCTGCCCGGATGGCCCGGCGGATCTTGAACGAGCAGGCTGAACACGTCCGGAATTCCGCGAAAGGAACTCTCTGTGTTCAGCTTGAATTCGGCGCGCTCGAAGCCGGTGCGCTCGAAGCCGGTGCGTTCGAAGCCGGTGCGTTCGAAGCCGGTGCACCTGAAGTCGGTACGCCGCCGCGCCGCACGCACCACCGCCGTCGGCGCCCTCGCCGTCGCGGCGTGCGCCGCCCTAATGACCGGCAGCGCCGGAGCGATCGTCAACGGGACCGATTCCACCGCGCACTACTCGTTCATGGCGACCATCCCCGAGTCGGCCCCGAGCCAGGAACTGTACGACGGTACCTGCGGGGCGTCGCTGATCGATCCGCAGTGGGTACTCACGGCGGCCCACTGCGTGCGCGGCGACGGCCTTGTGCTGGAGGGGACCGTCCGGATCGGCAGCAACCACCGGAAGTCCGGAGGCACCGTCCGTAACATCGAGCGGTTCTTCGTCCACCCCGGTTACGTGAACGGCGAGGGCAAGGCCGCCAACAAGGACGACGTCGCCCTGGTCCGCCTCGACCGCCCGGTCTCCGAAAAGCCCATCCGCATCGCGGAGCGGGCCGGACGGCCCGGTACCCCCACCCGGATCCTGGGATTCGGCACCACCCTCGACACCGAGCTGAAGTTCGCTGAGCGGTTGCAGGAGCTCGACACGCGCAGGGGTGCCGTCACCGAGTGCGCCCCGGGCTTCGCGGACCGGACGCGGCTCTGCACGATCAGCCGCGTCCCTGGGGCCATGGCGTGCTTCGGTGACTCCGGCGGACCGCAGCTCCAGAAGGGCAGGCACGGGCGGTGGGAACTCGTCGGAGCCACTTCGGGCCCCGGCGCCCCGAAGGTCGCGTGCTCGGCCGGACCCGGCCTCTACAGCGATGTGCCCGCTTACGCGGACTGGATCCGAAAGACCCTCAAGCGCAACTCCTGACCCGCCCCACTCCTGACCCACTCGGCCCCTGCCCCGCTCAGCCGAAGAGCCTGCGACTGATGCCCTTCGGTACGTCGTCATTGACCGGAACGCTGTCCGGGCCCGGTATTCGGCTGCCGGGGACCCTCGTGTGCGGCGAGATCCGCTGCATCAGGTGCACGCCCTGCTCCTCGTACACCAACTGGTAACCGGAGGACCCCAACAGTGTGACGCGGTCGCGCTGTTGCTGGACGTCGGTGAACGGGAACACGCGCTTCCCGGTGCTGATGAGCACCCATTCCGCATTGCGCGGCACCCGGTCCAGGAGCATGACGTGCGTACGTCCGGTGAGGCGGGGGGCCGCGTAGTTGTCCGCCTCGACCGTGGAGCGGTCGGGTATTCTCCCGGCGGCCCTGACGAGTGCCCGGGACGGTTCGTCCGGCGTCCATTTCCGTACGCCGACGAGATCGCCGGTCCCGGCGACGAGAATTCCGGCCAGGACCGTTCCGGCCACTCCGATGAGAGAACAGCGATTCCAGCTCTCTCTCCACCTCCCGCTCCGAACCGACCGGCGCAGGAGGGAACCGGCCGTTTCGAGGGAGGCCGCGACGAGTACGGGCCACAGGAATGCGCCGTAGTGGTTCAACGCCTGCCAGTGGTTCTCGTTGTCCGAGAAGAGGCGTTCGGCGAGGAGCGGGAGAGCACACAGGACGAGCGGTGAACCCAGCGGCAGGAACAGCAGACTGCCGAATGTCCACAGGAGGAGAGAGGACTTCGTTACGGGAGTGAGCGCGACGCCAAGGGTGTCGAGGGGATGGAGGACGACGAAACGGAACGCTTCCGCGGGGCCGGCCCCGAGCCGGCTGTACTGCCAATAGAATCCGGGACTTCCGCCCATCGCGGGGACTGCCACCGATACGGCCAGCAGCGAGGCCAGGAATCCGGCGAGGAAGAGTACGAGGCCCGCGCGAAAGCCCGTACCGTCGCCGGATTTCCGCGCGCGGGCGGCCACGATCGCCCCGAAGATTCCCGCGACGATCCCCAGGTCCTCCTTGGTGAGGCAGAGCAGGGCTCCCGCCCAGAGCATGTGGTGGTACGCACGTGCCCTTGCGCGCTCGAAGAGCAGCAGGAACAGCGGTACGGCAAAGGCCACTTCGTGGAATCCGGCTCGGGCGGCGAAAAGCAGTGGCGCGCCGAGGGCGTAGACGAGGCAGGCCGCCCAGGTGAACCGGTGGGCGAGGCGCGGGGAGAGCAGCGGGGCCGCTTCCGCCCTGGCCAGCCGGGCGACCAGCGGAACGCCCAGGGCGAAGAGCACCGCCTGTACGAGGAGAAGGACTCTCGGGTCGTCCCACAGCCAGTAGAAGGGGGCGGCGAGCGCGATGAGCGGGGAGAAATGGTCGCCCAGGAGGGAGAATTCCGGCGGGTATTCATGGTGCACGTTCTTGATCGGGGAGCGTGGCAATTCGAATCGTGCGTAGGCGCGCATCGCCTGGTCGAAGAGGCCGAAGTCGAATCCGCCGAGCGTCAGCCGCTCGTACTGCTGGAGCGACAGGGCCAGTCCCACGGCGAGACAGAGGAGGGTGAGGGCGAGGGACGTCCCTCTTCTGCCCGTTCCGCGCCGCTGCTTCGTACGCTCCGAACGGCCCGCCCCTTCGAAACCGTCGACGCTTCCGACACCTTCAATGCCGCCAATGCCGGGCCTCGCACCCAACTCCCCCGTACGCAAATGCCGTTCTACGGATATTTCCCCCACGCTGTTTCCCGCCCCCAGCTTTCCGCGCTGCCCGAAAGGCGGAGAATACCTGCCGTCGCCACGAACGAGTGAGGGTGTAGTTGGCCACCCCCCGGATCGGGGGGCTGGCCCCACACCCCATGCGCCTGCTGACCGGATGGGCCGGTGGATCTTGAACACGCAGGCTGGAGGCGTCCGGTTGTCCGGTGCAATCGGCACGTTGCCCAAGGAGGGCCTTCATGACCGTCTCCTCGTCGTTCAAGCCGAAGCGGGGTCTCATCGCGGTGGCCACCCTGGCCGCCGCCCTGGCCGTGGGCAGCACACTGCCCGCGTCGGCCACGCCCACTCCGGCTTCCGACGCAGAAGTCGCCGCCCACTCGTCCACACCCACGTCCACGCCGCAGAAGGCCTCCGACGCGCGTGAGAACGCCGCCCTGCGCAAGGGCCTGAACCGTCTCGTGACGGACGACAGGTTCCCCGCCGCCCTGGCCGCCACCACCGACCGCGACGGCCGTACCCGTAACTACGCGGCCGGAGTCGCCGACTTGAAGACCGGGGCGAAGGTCCCGGTCGACGGACAGGTGCGGGCGGGGAGCAACACCAAGACGTTCACGGCCGCCGTCGTCCTGCAACTGGTCGGCGAGGGCAAGGTCGACCTCGACGCCCCCATCGAGAAGTACCTGCCGAAGCTGGTGCGCGGCGAGGGCATCGACGGCCGCAAGATATCGGTCCGTCAGCTCCTCAACCACACCAGCGGGCTGCCCAACTACACCGAGTTCATGCTGAAGGACCTGCTCGGCTCCCCCCACACCTACTACCAGCCGCGCGCCCTCCTCGACGTCGCCCTGGAGCACAAGGCGCAGTTCGCTCCCGGCACCAGCTGGGCGTACAGCAACACCAACTACGTACTCGCGGGCCTGCTCATCGAGAAGGTCACCGGCCGCCCGCTGGACGAGCAGATCACCCGCCGCGTCATCGAGCCCCTCGGACTGAAGAAGACCTACTTCCCGGCCGCGGGCGAGGAGCGCATCCGCGGCGTGCACCCCAAGGCGTACTTCTCGCCGAAGCCCGGGGCGCCGCTGGAGGACATCACCGAGCTGGACCCCTCCTGGGGCTGGGCCGCCGGACAAATCGTCTCCACGCCGAGCGACCTGAACCGCTTCTTCAGGGCCCTGTTCGACGGCAAGCTCCTCAAGCCCGCGCAGGTGGCCCAGCTGCGCACCACCGTCAAGGTGCCCGACGAGTGGGGCACGCCCGGGAGCCGGTACGGGCTCGGCGTGACGAGTGTCCCGCTGAGCTGCGGCGGCCGGATGTGGGGCCACGGTGGTGACATCCCCGGCCACGCCACCCGTACCGGCGTCACCGACGACGGCCGCGCGGTCGCGATCGCCGCCACCGCGAACCAGCCGCTCACCGCGCAGGGCCTGGAGAACACACAGACACTGCTGGACACCGCCTTCTGCAAGAAGTAGGCACTGCTCTCCCCACCGCGCTCCCCACAGCCAGGGCCCTCGGGAAGTTTCCCGGGGGCCCTGGCGCGGTGCTGTCCCGGTGCTGGCGCGGTGCTGTCCCGGTGCTGGCGCGGTACAGCGTTCGAAAATCAGTGGCACAGCGCCGCTGCGTGCCCCTACCGTGCTGCCGAACCAATTCGGCCAGGCAAGGACGCCCCGTTGTACACCGTGTGAAACCACCCAAGCGCTGAACCGTCGCGCGTCGCACCCTGTGCGCCGCGCTCCTTCGTGCTGCGTAGTTCTCACTGAAACCGGTGTACTTCTGTGCTCAACAACTGGGTCGTCATGCCCACTTGCCTGCCACTCGTTCTCCGCCGTTGCCACACGTGCGCGTCCGAGAGCTTCCGGGCGAACGGCAAATTTCGCGTCAACGCCCACCACAAGCTCCTCGACGCCTGGCTCCTCGTGCTCTGCACCACTTGCGGGGACACGGCGAAGCTCTCGGTCCTGGAGCGGGTGCACGTCCGTTCCGTACGGCCTGAGCTGCTGGACCGGATGCACGACAACGACCCCGGTCTGGCAGCCGAGTTGCTCCAGGATCCGGTCGTACGGCGCCGCAACCGCATCGCCCTCGACTGGGACAACGCCTGGCGCCTCGACACCGGCGGATCGGATCAGAGCTCGGGGAAGACCGACGTCTCGGTCCGCTTCGCGGCGCGGATTCCGGTCCGGCCGGTGCGGCTGATCGCTGAAGGCTTCGGTCTTTCACGGGCCGAGGTCGAGAGGCTGATCACGGAGGGGAAGCTCGTTTCGGCAGTCCGGCTGAGCGGCAAACTCTCCGGCGACTTCACGTTCCTGCTCAAGCGCTGAGCCCTCCCGGGGCCAGGGCCTGCCCGGCAAGACCCGCCGGGCAGGCCCTGGGCGGAGGCGTCGTCCGTGTCCGTACCGTCCGTGTCCGTACCGTCCGTGTCCGTACCGGGCCTGGGGAGACGAACCGCGCGCCGTCGGCGGCGAGCGCGCGCGGTCAGAACCAGTGCAGGCAGTGCGGGGAGCGCTCGGCACGGAAGAGGGCGTCGGCGAGGGCGGCCGCGTCCGGGCGGTGTGCCCTGATGTGTCCGGCACGCACGAGCGTGCTGGGGGCGGTGCCACCGAGGTAGACCGAGCCCAGGTCGCGCACGTCCAGGGACAGGTCGGGCGCCCGGTCCGTCGGTACGCATTCGGCCTTGCCGTCCCGGACGGTCAGCAGGTAGCGGCCGCGCTCGCCGAGGAACGGGTCGTCCACGTCGAGGACGAGCTCACCGTCCATGAACCAGCCGCGCGAGGTCAGCGCACGCGGGACGTCCAGCAGCCGCACCCAGAGCCAGTCCGTGTCACCGCTCACCTCGCCGGCGCGGAAGTCCGCGAACTGCCAGCGCAGCGGGTGCTCGGGCGGGACGTGCTTGAACACGACCTGAGAGACCAGGTCGTGTCCGAGTACGAACCGGGCCAGGGCCGTGAAGACGGCGTCGTCGACGGCAATGGTCTCGTCGACCGTCAAGGTCTGGGGGTCGCCGACCGAGTAGCTGGCGTACCCGTCCGGGACGCCGTCGGCGTCACGGTGGACGGCGACGTAGCGCGGCGCCGGAGAGACCGGGGGCTGCCCCGCGCCCAGGGCCCACCAGCGGTGCGGCCGGGACAGCGCGCCGGGCTGTGCGCGGCGGTACCGGTCGTAGACCTCTTCCAGGATCTCGCCGCACTCGGCACGCCGAAGCACCTCGACCGAGCCGTTGTCCAGCCCGTTGTCCGGGCCGTTCGCGGGTACGTCGGCCACGCCGCGTGCCCGGGGAGCGGCGAGGGCGGCCTCGTGGCGCGGCACCGTCAGCCGCGCCGTATAGGTCGCGGGTCCGTAGCCGAATCTGCCGTAGATCGGGGCCTCGGAGGCCAGCAGCACGGAGAGGAACTCCCCGCGGGCCCGCAGCTCGGCGAGCTGATGCCGCATCATCGCGCTGAGCACACCCTGGCGCCGGTACGAGGGCAGGACGCCGACGGCAGTCACCCCGGCGGCAGGGACGAGGGTCTCACCGGGCAGGGTGAGCTCGAAGGAGTGCACGGCGGCGGTGCCGACGGGCCTCCCGTCCGCCGTCATGGCGAGCAGACCGCGGTCCATTTCGAGCGCCGACCACCAGAGCCCGCCGCCCTCGATGGGGGTTTCCGGGAAACGCCCGAACGCGGCATGGACGGTGTCGACGAAGACGTCAAGGTCCTCATCGGCCGTGGAACGAATCTCCATCACTACTGCCGCCTCCTCGAAATACCGACACCACGCCTCGTAGTGACTGGCCACAGTGCAGCGCTGACCCGTGGCCAGAGCAAGCGAATTTCGGCCCGCAGGCAGGCCACCACCCTCAGATCCCGCAGGCAGGCCACCACCCTCAGATGTCGAAAGGTTCGGGTTCTGCAGCGGTGAGGGGGTCGCCCCGACCGGCCTCGGTCGCGTCGCTCAGCCCGCCCGCAGCGCGTCCACCGCGAACCGCGCCGCCGTTCCGATCACCGCGTCCGCCGGGGGCAGCGTCGCTGCCGTACTGGCGGCGCGGGTGAAGACGGCGACGGCGTAGCGGCCCCCGTCCGGGTACTCGATGACGCCGACCTCGTTGCGCACGGTCGGGAGGCTGCCCGTCTTGCCTGCCACGTGTACGTCGTCGAAGGGGAAGCCGGATGCCATCCGGTGCGGCCACACCTGAAGGCCGAGGAGGCGGCGCATCGCGGCCCCGTGTTCCGGAGTGCTCGCCTCGTCGCGCCAGAGCGCGGCCAGGAGACGGGTCATGTCGCGGGGTGTGCTGCGGTTGGTACGGGCCGGGTCGAGGGCGCGCAGCCGCTGGGTGACGTACGGGTCGGCCAGCGCCTGCACCCCGTCCGGGCCCGCGTCCTCCCGTACGGTGGCGAGGAGTTGGCCGAAGGTGTGCACGGCGTGGGTGTGCCGGAGGCCGAGGCGGTCGGTGGTCCGGTTGACGGCGTCCAGACCCACGCGCCGCAGGAGTGCGTCGGCGGAGGTGTTGTCGCTCACCGACATCATCAGATACGCGAGGTCGCGCACCGACATGCGGACGGGGTCGAGCATCGCGGCGAGCCCGGTGGGGCCCGGCACCCGGTCGGCCGGGGCGCACTCGATCGGCTCGGTGAGCGCCAGCTCCCCCGCCGCGGCGAGGTCGTGGAGGGCGACGAGGAGGCAGAGTTTGTGCACGCTGGCGGTGACGACGGGGTGGTCGGCGCCCGCGTCGACCTCCGTACCGGAGTCGATGTCGAGGGCGTGCAGCCAGCCGGTGACACCCGCCTCGGCGAAGGCGGCCTCGATGCGGCGCCGATGAGGAGTGGTGCTCACAGGGAAGTCTCCGTAGTCGTCGTCACGGCGGCCGTGGTCACGTCATGCCTCGTTACGGCAGTCCTCGTTACGGCAGTCCTCGTCACGGCGGCCGTGGTTGCGGCGGTCGCCGTCCCAGGGGCTGTGGTTGCAGCGGGCGCCGTCACAGGGGCCACCTTCACACCGGTCACCTTCATAGCCAGTACTCCGCCGCCGGTCGCAGATGCAGCGGACGCGCCGGCAGGTCCGCACTCACGGTCTCGCTGCGGCGCAGCGCCCGCGTCGCCACGTCGGCGAACGTCGCGACCGCCTTGTCGCTGCGCCCCCGCGGCCAGGCGACCGAGTGCCGCCAGGCGAGCGGAGAACCGGCCAGCGGGCGCCACACCAACGCCCCCTCCCCGTCCGGACCTTGAGCAGGGGCGACGTCCTTCGGGCTGAAGGCGACGGCCTTCGCCGCCATGATCAGGCCGTGCACGAAGGTGACGCCCTGCCCGTGCCGCACGGTGGGCGGGGTGTAGCCGTTGCGCGCGCAGGTCGTCAGCAGGTCGTCGAAGAGGGCCGGTGCGTCGGCCCGGTGGAACATGACCAGGTCGTAGCCGCCGAGCGCCGACAGTGGGACCTCATCCAGCGCCGCCGCCGGTGCGTCGCGGGGCAGCAGCACGCCAAGTTCGCGGCGGAGGACCGGGCCCAGCTCAAGGCCGGAGACGTCGCAAGGGTGATGGATGAGCCCGACGTCCAGATCGTGCGTGCCGAACTGGGCGAGTTGCTGGGTGGTGGACACCTCGTGGAGTTCGAGTTCGACGTCCGCGTGGCTCTCGCGGAAGCCCGCGAGGATCGCGGCCAAGGTCTCACCCGCGATGTCGGGCGGCAGCGCCGCCCGCAACAGTCCACTCTCGCCGTCCCTGACCCGGCGGGCGGTGGCCCTCAGCGCCTCGGAGCGGGCGAGCAGTTCGCGGGCATCGTCGAGGAGCAGCGTCCCCGCCCGGGTGATCGTCACCTGCCTGCTGGTGCGCTCGAAGAGCCGGACCCCCAGCTCGCGCTCCAGCCGCTGGACGCGCTGCGAGAGGGGCGGCTGGGCCATGCCCAGGCGGATGGCCGCCCGCCCGAAGTGTGACTCTTCTGCAACAGCCACGAAGCACTCCAGGTGCCGGATCAGGTCCACAGCCAGCAATGATATCGCAGTTGCATCAATCCCTGATCAATATCCATCTTGGACATGCGGGGCAAGGTGCTGGTCTCCTCCCCTCATGGCCTCCCTCTCTCGCTCACGAAGCAGGCACACCTCAAGCAGGTCCACGGCAAGCGGGCACACGGCAACCAGGCACGCGGCGTCGGCCACTCTGACCGCACTGCTCGCCCTGTCCCTCGCGGGCTGCGGCAGTACGCCACCGGAGCGGCCCGCCCCCGGCGGCGCCGCCCCGAGCCACTCCGCCGCTCCCGCCTCCGACACCCACGAGCGCCTCCGCGTCGGCGCCGCCACCCGTTCGTACCTCCTGCACCGCCCCGGTGGGGACAGGCAGGACCGCCCCCGCCCCCTCCTCCTCGCGTTCCACGGCCGCGGCGAGACCGCCGAGGACATGCGGGAGCGGGGCCGCCTCGACAAGGCGGCGGGCGCGCGCGGAATGCTCGTCGCGCACCTCGAAGCCGTACGCAAGATGTGGAGCGCCGACACCACCCCCACTCCGCAACGGCCCGACCCGAACGTGGACATCCACTTCGCCGAGAAGCTGATCTCCACGCTCGTACGAGGCGGCGAGGCCGATCCGAAGCGGGTGTACGCGGTCGGCTTCTCCAACGGCGGCTCAATGGCGCTGCGGCTCGCGGCGCAGCGACCCGGAACGGTCGCCGGGGCGGCCTCCGTCTCCGGCCAACTGGCGGCCGGACCCGCGAGGACGGGACCGTCGGGCCCCGTCTCCGTGATGATCGTTTACGGAGCGGACGACCGGGTCCGCCCCATGGCGGGCGTACCGAACCCGCCCCCGCCCGCGGCGGGCCAGGAGCCCATGACCGCGACCGTGTCGACGCGGGCCGGCGCCGAGGCGTTCGCGCGGGCGGCCGGGACGAAGCCGCCCGTCACGGAGAAGCGGCCGGGTTACGACCGCATCCGGTGGGCTCCCGGAGCACCGGGCAAGGCCCCCGTGGAACTCCTCGTCATGCACGACGCCGGCCACACCTGGCCCGGCTCGACCGTCCCCCCGCCGCCCCGCTTCGGCCGTACCAGCACCTCTCTGAACGCGACGAACACCGTCCTCGACTTCCTCACCGGAATCGGAACCAAAGCCGGCGCCGGCACCAAAGCCAAAACCAGCCCCGAGTCCGAAACCGGAACCCCATGAACAAGCCCCTCCGCCACATAGCCGTCTTCTGCGGAGTGCTGGTGACGGCTCTCCTCGCCCGGGTGACCTGGATCCAGTTCCACCAGGGGGAGAGCCTCGCCGAGCACCCCGACAACCGCCGCGTGGCCCTCAAGAACTTCGCGCAGCCGCGCGGCGACATCATCGTCGGCGGCAAGCCGATCACCGGCTCCGTCGCGACGTCCGGCTCGGACCTCAAGTACAAGCGGGTCTTCCAGGACGGTCCGATGTACGCCCCCGTCACCGGCTACTTCTCCCAGGCCCAGGGGTCGACCTTCCTGGAGGGCGTGCACAACGACGTGCTCTCCGGCAAGGACAGCCGCCTCCTTTCCGGCCCGCTCGCCCCGCTGACCGGCAAGAGCCCGGACGGCGGTGATGTGCTCACGACCATCAACCCCGCCGCGCAGAAGGCCGCGTACAAGGGGCTGACCGATCTGAAGGCCACAGGTGCGGTGGTCGCGCTCGACCCCCGCACCGGCAGGATCCTCGCGATGGCGAGCACGCCCTCGTACGATCCGTCCCTCTTCGCGGGGATCTCCCACGAGGAGGGCCGGGAGTTCCGGAAGCTGGCCGAGGACAAGCGCAAGCCGCTCAGCAACAGGGCGATCCGGGAGACCTATCCGCCCGGCTCCACCTTCAAGATCCTCACGGCGGCAGCGGCCATCGAACACGGCACGGTGACGGACATCGACGCCACCTCCCACGCCCCCGCTCCCTACCGCCTCCCCCTCAGCACCACCGAGATCGGCAACGTCGTCCCCGACTCCCAGTGCGACAAGGTCTCGATGCGGACCGGCATGCAGTGGTCCTGCAACAACGTCTTCCTGGACGCGGCGCTGCGCACCGGGAAAGACAGGATGCGGGAGACGGCGGAGAAATTCGGCTTCAACAAGGAGCAGTTCACGCCGGTACGCACCGCCGCGAGCGGCTACCCGAGCGCACTGGACCAGCCGCAGACCGCACTGACCGGCATGGGCCAGGGCAGCGTGGCGACGACGCCGCTCCAGATGGCGATGGTGACGGCGGGCCTCGCCAACGACGGCAAGGTGATGAAGCCGTACCTGGTCGACGAGTTGCGCGGCGCCGACCAGTCGACGCTGGAGAAGAACGAGCCCGAGGTCCTCCACCAGGCGGTCTCCGCCGCCACCGCGAAGAAGGTGCAGGAAATGATGGAGTACACGGTCACCGACGGCACCGGCAGCAAGGTCGCCGTCGACGGAGTCACGGTGGGCGGCAAGCCGGGCACGGCACAGCACGGCGCGAATGTGCGCGACGAGCGCCCGTACGCATGGTTCGTGTCGTACGCGAAGCAGCCGGACGGCACATCTCCGGTGGCGGTCGCGGTGCTGGTCGACCCGGAGGACATGGACATCTCCCGGGCGGACATCGCGGGCGGCCGGCTGGGCGCGCCGATCGCGAAGGCGGTGATGGAGGCGGTGCTGGAGAGGTAGACGGGGAGACCCGTACCAGCACCTTCTACCGCCCACCGCCTACCGCCTACCGCCTACCGCCTACCGCCTACCGCCTACCGCCTACGGTGACGGCCGCGCCTGTACGTACGCCGTGGGCGGCACCCCGATCCGGGTGGTGAAGTCGCGGACGAGGTGAGCCTGGTCGCTGTGGCCGAGTTCGGCGGCCAGGCCCACCTCGTCGACGCGGCCTCCGGCGGCCCGAGAACCGCCGAAGGTGTGGCGGAAAAGCCGGGGTACACCTCGGGGAGAGGCACCCGCCGGCCGGTCAGCTCCGACACCGGCCGGCCCGGCAGGAACGGCCGGAAGCCCCCCGGCCGGGTGTCGCGGCGTGGCTGGCCCTGGCATGGGGCCGGTCCTATGCCGCGTTTCTTCAAGCCGCCGGGGGCCTGGCGCCTCTACCGTCAGACGCATGACCGCCAAAATCAGTGATCTGCTCGCAGTGGCCGCCGCACATGCGGAACCCGTGGTGCGTGGCGTGGACGACGGACAGCTCGGCGCGCGCACACCGTGCGCCGACTACGCCGTACGGGACCTGCTCAACCACCTGTTCCATGTCGTGGTCGGCTTCCAGTCGCTCGCAGCCGGAAAGGAGGCGGACTTCTCCACCACACCGGACTACCTGAAAGGGAACTGGCGCGACCGCTTCACCGCGGAGACCGCACTGCTCGTCACGGCATGGGCGGCGCCCGGCGCCGACGAGGGCACCAAGGGAAGCATGAACCTGCCCGCCCGTACGGTCGGCTCGATGGCGCTCCTCGACCTGACCGTGCACGCCTGGGACCTCGCCCGCGCGACCGGCCAGGACTTCACGCCGGACGAGGAGGGCGTCCGTGCGCTCGGCGAGCTGGTGACGCAGATGGGCCCGACGGCCAGGCAGATGAACGTGTTCGCCGATCCGTACCCGGCGGCGGAGGGGGCGACGCCGTTCGAGGAGCTGCTGGCGTCGACCGGTCGGCGTCCGAGCTGGGGACCAGCTCATCTCTGACCAGGCCCTCGTGAGCCGGAGCTCTCGTTAGTGCCGCGCGCCCATGCACGCCAAAGCCCTCGTGCGCCGCGCGCCGAGGGCTTCGTACAGCGAAATGTACTTACTTGTCCTTCTCGGTCTTCATCTCCTTGATCCGCACCGTCTCCTTGCGGACCTCGGCCTGCGTGGCGCGCTCCTTCTGGAGCCACTCGGGGTTCTCGTCCTTGAGCGCGTCGATCTGCTCGGTGGTGAGCGCCTCGGTGACTCCGCCGCGGGCGAGGCCGGAGATGGAGATGCCGAGCTTGTTCGCGACGACCGGGCGGGGGTGCGGGCCGTTGGCGCGCAGGTCCTGGAGCCACTGGGGCGGCTCGGTCTGCAGCACGTTCAGCTCGGTGCGCGAGACGACACCCTCCTGGAACTCGGCGGGGGTGGCCTCAAGGTAGACACCCAGCTTCTTCGCCGCGGTGGCGGGCTTCATGGTCTGGGTGCTCTGGTGCGACGTCATGGACTCAAGGGTATCGAGCATGTGCGCTACCGCTGACCACGGCCGGTAACCTGGCCCCCGTGACAGGCTCGGAAGCACCCTCCTCCCCCACCTCCGCGACGGCCCCCGCGCCGTCGTTCAAGCTCGCGTACGTCCCGGGCGTGACGCCCACCAAGTGGGTGCGGATCTGGCACGAGCGGCTGCCGTACATTCCGCTGACGCTGGTGGCGGCGGGCCCGGCCGAGGTGTTCGACGTGCTGCGCGGCAAAACGGCTGACGCCGGTTTCGTACGGCTGCCCGTGGACCGTACGGACCTCAGCGCGATCCCCCTCTACACCGAGACCACGGTCGTCGTGATCCCCAAGGATCACGTGATCGCGGCGGTCGAGGAGATCACAGTGGAGGACCTCGCGGACGAGCTGGTTCTGCACCCCCTCGACGACACCCTCGACTGGGAGCAGCTCCCGGGCCGGGCCGCGAACGAGCGTCCCGCGACCACCGAGGACGCGATCGAACTGGTCGCGGCGGGCGTCGGCGTGCTCGTCGTGCCGCAGTCCCTCGCCCGCCTGCACCACCGCAAGGACCTGACGTACCGGACGGTCACGGGCACCCCCGAGTCGCGTGTCGCACTGTCGTGGCCGCAGACCGACTCGGGCGAGCCGCCCGAACTGGTCGAGCACTTCATCGGGATCGTACGAGGCCGGACGGTCAACAGCACCCGCGGCCCGGCCCTCCCCCCAACCG
The DNA here is from genome assembly GCF_040651475.1 of Streptomyces sp. NPDC048442. Lineage (NCBI taxonomy): Bacteria > Bacillati > Actinomycetota > Actinomycetes > Kitasatosporales > Streptomycetaceae > Streptomyces > Streptomyces sp. NPDC048442. The sequence continues at coordinate 158,319 of NZ_JBEZKB010000012.1, read as the reverse complement.
GCCAGGTCAAGGACAAGCGCACCGCAGGCAAGGGTTCCGCAGGCAAGGGTTCCGCGAAGGGCGGGGCGAAGGGCGGGGCACGGAAGCCCGCGCCCAAGCCGGCCCGGGGCGGTGGCAAGCCCACTGCCAAGGGCGGCAAGGGAAGCAAGGGCGGCACCGCCAAGCGCGGCCGCAGGTAGCCACGGCGGTCAGCCTCAGCGAGACGACGGTGGTGCGGTGGGCTGTCCAGGAGACGAACGAGCGCGTCGCCTGCTTCCCGGGTGAGGGGCCCCGTCCGCTCCAGGCCCACGTGCTGGGCGAGCGTGCCGATGTGGACCCGTACCGCCGCTTCCAAAAGGGTGGCGTACGTATCGGCGGCGGCCGATCGCGGCCAGGGTCACGGCGAGCGGTGCGGGGGGCCACCACCAGACGGCGAGCGGAAGGTAGAGCAGCGCCCACGCGCCGAGCGTCCAGACGTGCGGACGCCGCGTGCAGGCGGTCGCCGCTCCAGGTGGGGCGGGCCGGGTACGCGACGGCCACGCGGTGCATCGCGCGCAGGGCCGCCCTGCGCGGGCGGGGCCGGATCGGGGCGCGTACCGCGCAGCCGCAGCGTTTCCGCGTCGCGGTGGCGCATCTCCTGGTAGCGGTCCGACCTCACCGTCCACCGGCGTCGACGGCGCGCGGTGAGCCCCGCGGCGGCCTGCCGCAGCGGTACGGGCCAGGCGTCCCACGCGGCGGCGAGGTGCAATCGTTCGACGAGCGAGGACAGCAGGCTGACCTCGACACCGACCTCAGCACCGACCTTTTGCGGCCCACGCCCTCCACCACGCGGTACGCACCCTGCGCGACGGCGACGACCTGCCCGGCACCTTCGACCGGACCGGAGCCCCGACGTGGTGGGCGGCCTACCTGCACGCGGGGGCATAACTGCACGCGGGATCGCAAGAGGGCTCACATCCCGCAATCACGCCCCGGAATCACGCCCCCCACCTGAATCAGTGCATGGGTCCCGCTCGTCCGCCACCCCTCCCCGCCCCTCGCCGCCAACCGCTCCTCGGCACCCTCCGCCAGCCCCACCAGTACGTCCGACTTCAGTGTGCGCAGCGCGGCCACCGGGCCGGGGAAGTACGCGGTGCGGTCCGCGAACGGGGTCGTCGCGGGCCACATCCGGTCGCCGACCAGGCGCCGGTAGTTCAGGTCGCCCTTCATGAGCGTCACGGTGGCTTCGGCGAAGTCCTGCCGCAGGTCGTCGGGCATGTCCTGGTACGGCAGCGGCGCACAGGAGAAGGGGTGCGCCCGCACGTCGATCCGGCCGCTCGCCATGTCGTCCCACAGCCGCCGACCGGCCTCGCCCGCCGCCCCGCCGGCTCCCTTCAGGTGCCGCAGGCAGTCCACGACGTCGGCGGTCGTCGCGTCGGAGACGAAGTAGGGGTACGACTTGACGTGCAGGACGATGCGTTCGGCGTGGCCGTACCGCAGGAAGTGGTCGACGAGGAGGAGGTCGGGGAGCAGTTCGCGGCCTGCGTTGTCGGCGACGAGACAGACCGTACGGGCGGGCGGCGCCCCGGTCCCGGCGGGCAGTGCGGGCAGCACAGGCGCCACGGGCAGGGCGGGCAGCAGCGCCCAGAGTGCTGCGGAGTCGTCCGCCACGAGCGCTTCGTCGGTACGTTGCCCGGCCGCGCCCGCACCCATCAGGAAGCCCAGGTCCGCCCGGTTTCCCCAGAGCGAGCCGAGCAGCAGCGCCCTCGCCCGTTCCGCCTGCGGCTTCGACTCAAGCTGCTCCACTGCGGCCAACTCCCCTTCCGTCTCCGGGGTGCCGAGTTCCGCGCGCTTGAAAGGGCCGAACGGGTCGACACCCTGCCAGGGCCCCGCCCCGAAGTATCCGACAGCCCCCAGCAGCCGCCGGTAGAAGTAGCTCTCCGTCCACAGGAACGGCGCATCGAACCACAACCGTCCCAGATGCCCCTTCCCCCACACCTCCCACTGCTCCCGGTCCCGGTCGTCCCCGGGCGGGGGCGGCGCGATCACGCCGTGAGCCGTCTCCTCAAGGAGCGCGTCGAGCGCCCGATGCTGGGCAGGCCCGTACGGAAACGCCTTGCGCACCCGCTCGATGAGCGCGGGGTGCCGCTCGGCGAGCACGCTCCTGGCGAAGGATCCGGGCTCGTCGCACCGGATGACGGGTGCCTCGGCAGGACCCTCGGCAGGATCGGAACCGGAACCGGAAGCACCGGAAGCACCGGCAAGACCTGGGGAATCGACCATGCCTCGATTCTGCCTGCTACGAGAACCGCTGCCCGTCCTCACCGGCACCTCACCGGCACCTCACCCGAAGGTCGCAGCCTCCAGCACCACGAACAGCCCGATGGCCGCGTTGAGCGCCGACAGGGTGGACGCCGCCGCCCCCGCCGCCGCGACGATCGCCGCCATTCCGGCCGAAGTGAGCGCGGACGGCCAGCCGTTGGCGGGCGGGACCGGGCCGAGCAGGGCCGCCACCCGCCGGGGCACCGGGCCCGCTTCGGCGAAGGCCGCGAGGCCGGGAAAGGCGGTGCTCCTGGAGGCGGGGCTCCTGGAGGCGGGGCGTGCGGCGAGGAGCGCGGCCTTGCCCACCGCGCGGGCCGTCGTACGACGGTCCCCGGTCGCCTGCGCGGCCTCCTCGTCGGCCCACCGCTCGGTGCAGTAGCCGACGGCCTTGCGGAGCGGGCGCAGCAGGGGGTTCGCGCAGCCGGCCAACTGGACGGCGAGCAGCAGCCGGTGGTGGCGTCCGGTGAGGTGGGCGCGTTCGTGGGCGAGAAGGGCGTGGCGCTCGGTGTCGGTGAGGGCCGCCATCATGCCGGTGGAGACGAGGATGCGGCCCCGCCGCCTGCCGGACGTACCGGACGTGCGGGATCCACCGGGCCTGCCGGGAAGCGCGTACGCGTACGGCTGGTCGTCGGTGAGGACCGCGACCTCGGAGGAGGTACGAAGCCCGGTCAGTACGCGATGGGCCCCGGCCCGGTAGCGGTAGTGCCGGTGGACGGTGAACGCGCAGGCCAGCAGGACCAGCGCGAGTGCGCCGATGGACACCTTCCCGGCGATCTCGTCGTACGGAACCGCCTCGCGCACCTCGGGGTCCGACCAGCTGTCGGGCAGCGGGTTGCCGGGGAGCTGTGCGGTGCCGACAACGACGAGGAGGGCGAGGCAGACGGTGTTGCAGACAGCGAGGACCGCGGCCACGGCGGTGAGGAGTCGGGCGGTGGTGCGCGGGTGGAGGTGCTGTTCGGCGAGGCGGGCCATGGGGAGAGCGGTGAGCGGAAGGATCAGCGGCAGGAAGACGAAGACACCCATCGGTCAGCGCTCCGGGCCGTCGGACGCACCGGACTCGCCGAACCCGCCCGGCTCGCTGTCACCGGACTCACCGAATCCGCTCTCACCGAGCAGATTGCGCAACAGCCGCTCGTCGTCCGGCGAAAGCGCCGACACGAAGCTGGAGAGCACGGCGTCACGGTCGTCCTCCTTGTCGAGCAGCTTGCGCATCCGCAGCGCGACCAGCCCGGCTCCGTCGGCCACCGGCGTCCACTCGAAGGACCGCCCGGAACGGGTGCGCGTCACGGCGCCCTTGTCGTACAGCCTGGTCAGGATGGTGATGACGGTGGTGTACGCCAGGCCGCCGCCGAGCCGTTCCTGCACCCACGCGGCCGTCACCGGGCCCGGCGCGGACCCGAGCACGGACAACACCTGCGTCTCCAGCTGACCCTGCCCGCGCCGCCGGTCACGCGAACGCGCGCCCTCTGCCCCGACACCATCACCCGCACCACCACCAGCACCACCAGCAGCAGCACCAGCACCAGCACCAGCGCCTCCGCCCGAACTGTCTGTCATGTCCGGCTCCCTTCCCTCCCGCCTCCCGCTGACCTTTTGTCCGGCGGGCATCGGGGCATCGTAGCTACTCGCAGCTCACAGGCATGTGCCGGGCGAAGAACGCCCGCAGCCGGCCCCGCACTGCCGGAACCGACCGCTCCGGCCGGATCGCGCCGACCATCGCGCGCCGTTCCTCCCCCGTCATCAGCCCTGCGGACTGCAGCTGCGGTACGAGGGAGGCGTAGTCGGTGAACACCCAGTGGTTCGCACCGTCGAGCCGGTGCACGGCCGTCCGGCCCTGCGGGTGGCCGTGCACCGCGGACCAGGAGCGGTCGAAGCGCGCATTGCGGAATCCGTCCGTCCCGAACAGCAGCAGGGGACGGTCCACCCCGTGCAGGGTGACCGGAAGCAGCTCCCCCGCCTCGCCGGGCCGCTCCGCAGGCCAGTCCAGACAGCCCTCCAGATTGACCGCGGCACCGATCCGCCGGTCCTCGTACAGCGCCTCGGACGCTGCGGTTCCGCCCGCCGAGTGCCCGTAGACACCCACCCGCCGCAGGTCGAGGGCCTGCCCCAGTCCGGCGGGCAGCCGCCGGCCCCCAGCATCCGAGTTCCGCCCGGTGTCCACCAGCGCCGTCAACTCGTCGAGTACGAAACGGAGATCGGCAAGCCGGGCAGCAATCATCGCCCGGAACACCTGCGGAAGTTCGGGGGTCCCCGGCAGCGAGTACTCCCGTATCGACCCGTCCGGGAACTCGACGCCGCCCGGCTCCCCGGGGTGGTCGACGGTCACCACCACGTACCCGTGGCTCGCCAGGTCCTCGGCCAGTAAGGTGCCGACGGTACGGGGATCCGCACCGCCCGGTGTGTACAGCAACACCGGACGCCGCCCCGGCAGCGCGGGCGCACCCGTGCGGGAGTGGGTCGCGGTGGCGGCCCAGTCCACCCCGCTGCCCGGCAGCCCCTTGTGCCACACCACGGGGTCGAAGGCCTCGAACGCCGCCGCCGTGCCGGGCGTCATCTGCGGCGCCACCGGATATCCGTGCACGGCACGGGCCGGGTAGAAGACCGTGACCATCAACTCCCGTACGGATCGGGCCTCGTCCCACGGGTCACGCCGCTGCCGGTCGACCAGGTGCAGATCGACGACGCCTGTCCGGTACGGCCCGGTCGGCGCGGGCAGCCGTACGGTCATGCCGCCCGCGGCCCGTGCGTGCGCGGCGCCTGCGCCGATGCCTGCACCTGCACCTGCACCTGCGCCGACCAGCAGTGTCGAGGCAGCCAGCACGGCCGAGGTGATGACGGTCCGCCGGTTCAACCCGGCGGTCTCCTCGCCGGTACCTGCCTTCTTGTGGGACATGAGCATCTCCCTCTTCCTCCACAACGTCCTGTGACGTCGCTCCTTGCGCCTTTCGACGCCGCCCCTGAATGCTGGCGCGCGACGGAGGATCGGACGAAGGTTGAGGCCCTGCCCGAAACGATGGCGCGAATCGGCGGGGCGCGCTCAGAGATCTCAGGGAGGGGAGCCGGTGACCCGGATCCATTTCACGGCCGCCGACTTCACCCAAGTCCGTTTCGCACCCCGCCCGGCCCCGATGCAGGAGCTGAACGCGGCGCTGATGACGATGTGCCGCCCCGACCAGGAGCTGCTCTTCGGCCGCTGGCGGCGACGGGTGCTCCGGTCCTTGCCGGTCACCGCCGAACCGCTGGGCGATCTGGTCCCCGCCGCCGAGGCTCCCCTCTTCCTCGACGTCTTCAGCGACACTCTGGAAAAGGGGCTGGAGACCGTACGGGCTTCGCGGCCGGAGCTGGTCCGCTCCGAGATCGAGCGGGTGTACGCGAGGAGCGCGGCCCCGGCACCGCTGTGGCTGCGGAACCTCCACCGCGGTGACGCCGACGCCTGGCAGGTCCTGCGCCGTGCCCAGCACGCGGCCTTCGACACGGTCGTACGCCCCGTGTGGGGTCTGGTGCAGGACCTGCATCACGCGGAGTTCACCCGCCATGCCGTGACCGTCGCCGAACACGGCATCGGCGCCGCGCTGGCCTCGCTCGTCCCCGGCGCCCGGTTGTGCGACGACGTCTGGGAGTTCGAAGGACCGGCGGGGGACTTCGTACTGCACGGGCGCGGTGTGCTGCTCCTGCCCACCTTCCACTGGACCGGCCGCCCCGCCGTTGCCGACCTGCCGGGCCACCCGCTGGCCGTGACCTACCCGGCGGGCCCCGGCCTGCCGCTCGCGCCGGACGGGGCGGGCCGTACGGACGACGCGTTGGCCGCGGTGCTCGGCCGGACCCGCCTCGACATCCTGTTCCGGCTCGCGGAGGAACACACCACCAGCGGCCTCGCCCGGCGGCTGGGCGTCAGCAACGCCACTGCTTCGGCCCACGCGACGGCACTGCGCGGCGCCGGGCTGATCACCTCGGTCCGCGCCGGACGGGCGGTCCTGCACCGGCGCACGCCGCTGGGAAGCCTGCTGGTTCAGCGCCGTACAGGAACTCGGGCGGCGTCCGGGTAGCCGTGGTCCCGTGTGCCCCTCTCACACCGCCTCTCGTACGGCCGGCACGTACCGCCCACGCGCATCGTGAGGAGCACATCAGGGACTCACGGACTGAGGTACTCAACATGCAGTGCACATCGCGCCGGGGCCACCGTCGTCGGAGTGGACGGCCGCCGGCCGCCGCCACCACGGGCCTCACCCCTCTCCTCAGCCGCTTCCCCCTCACGCAGGCCACCGATGCACAGGTCAGCCGCTTCCCCCTCACGCAGGCCGCCGATACACAGGGCGGCGTGATCACCCTTGTGGCAGCAGGACCGGTGCCAGTTCACGCCATTCGCGGTCCGGCAAGGCGTCCGGGTCCGCCGTGAGCACCTGGAGGCACACGTGGTCGGCGCCCGCGTCAAGGTGTTCCCGCACCCGGCGGCGGATCGTCTCCTCGTCGCCGTACGCCACGATCGCGTCCACCAGACGGCGGCTCGGCCCACCGTTCGGGCCGCCGGTGAGGTCCGCGTCACCGAAACCAAGCCGGCGCAGGCTGGCCTGCTGGTGCGGGGCCGCGTCGACGTAGAAGCCGACGTGCGCGGCGGCGACTTCGCGGGCGCGCGCGAGGTCGGTGTCCAGAACTACGGCCTGTTCGACGCCGAGGAAGGCGTCCGGGCCCGTGATCTCGCGGGCCCGCACGGTGTGCTCGACGGGTACGAAGTAGGGATGCGCGCCCCCGGCACGGGTCGCGGCGAGCTCCAGCATGCGGGGGCCGAGCGCGGCCAGCAACCGACGCGGGGCCGGGTCTCCAGCCGGACTGCCGACGGGCGCCGCATCCATGGCGTCGAGGTAGGCGCGCATCGCGGCCGCCGGTCCGCCGCGCCGAAGGCCCTTTCCTTCCCTCCCGCTTCCCTGGCCTTCGTCCGCCAACTGCACGGTGGTGTCGACCCGGTGGCCGCCCAGCCCGAGGACGTACCGCCCGGGAAAGGCCTCGCCGAGGGTACAGGCCGCGCTCGCCGTCGCGACCGGGTCGCGGCGTTCGATGCTGGCGATGCCGGAGGCGACGGTGAGGCGCCGGGTCGCGGACAGCAGCAGCCAGGCCTGGCCGACGGTGTCGCGGCCGAACGCCTCCCCGTACCAGATCGCCCCGTACCCCAACTCCTCGATCTCGGCGGCTGCTTCACGTACGAGTCCGGCGGGCCGGCCGTCGAAAGCGAAGGTCCAGATCCCGACCCGGCCCAGCTCGCTGCGTGCACCGGCGTGCGTCATCCATGTCTCCTTGACAGCCCACCCGCGACGCACGGACGCACGCCTCAACCGGGAGCGACTGGTGACAGCCGCGCAGGAAGTGTTCGCCGAGGCGGGACCCGAGGCATCGCTCAACGAGATCGCCCGGCGGGCGGGGGTCGGCCCCGGGACCCTCTACCGCAATTTCCCTCACCGCCAGGCCCTGTTGACGGCGGTCCTGCAGGAGCGGATCGAGAGGCTCTGCACGCTCGCGGACGACCTTCTCGGCGCGGAATCGGCCGACGAGGCACTGGAGGAGTGGCTGTACGCCTTCATGGAGCACGCCCGCCTCAACCAGGGAATGGGCAGCGCTCTTCTCCTCAAGGAGGACGCGGCACCCCTCGAAGAGTCGGTCCCTGCCGAAGGAAGGGCTCCTGAATCAACAGGCGTCGACTGCCACCGCATGATCCAGAACGCGGCCCACGCACTCCTCACGCGCGCCCAGCAGCGGGGCACGGCGCGCGCGGACCTCTCTTGCGACGACCTGATCCCGCTCGTCGTCGGTATCGCCCTGTCCACGACCCACACCGGTGTCCGGCAGGACGAGGAGCAGCCCCGACGCCTGCTGGGGCTCGTCCTGGACGCCGTACACGGGAGCAGCCGACGCGGGTGACACCTGCCGCCTCCCGCTATGCGCCCCGCCCGCCCTCCGCCTGCCCGGCCCCCGCCTCCCCCATCGGGAACATGATCGGGCTGAGCAGGTGTTGCGTACGCTCCGGACTCGGACCGTTCCGCATGCGCGGCGCGATCGCAGCCTGCAGGTCCCCCACCAGCTCAACGAGTTCGTCACGGCTGAGCCAGAGCGCATGCTGCCGGAATCCCACCAGGTCGGCGGCCGGGTCCGCGTCGCCCCGGTCGAGGTAGGCACCGAACTCGGCGAGCAGAACGGCCGTCGCCGCGGCGAATCCCCGGCGGTAGTCCTCCGTCGCGAGCCGCACGGCGGGGTCGGCCGAATCGTCGGCGATGACAGCCCGCTCCCTGCCCACAGCTGCCACCTTTCCCAACCGGTCCGGCTCCGGTGGGCCCGCCGTAGTGCTGCTTCCGGGAGCAGGACTGGTCGGCCCGGACTTCCTCAACATCCAGGCGGGAGCGGCGGAGTTCACGACGAGCGTGCTGTACGACCGGGCAGGAACGGGCTGGAGCGAACCGGCCACCCTGCCCCGCACCCCCACCGAGGTGACGGTCGAGCTACGCGATCTACTGCTCCTACTGGACCCCGGCCACGAGGACATCCTCGCGTACATGTCGGAGGAGGTCGCCGGGGTCAGCGGGCAGCTGAAGCCCGATCCGGAGCAGCTGCCCGACCACCTCACGGAAGAGCAGGTCCGTGGGGCGCGCAAGCAGTGGGCGCAGCTGTACGCGCACTGGCCGACTTCGGTGCGCGAGCGCCTCATCGAGCACAACTTGGCATCCTGGCGCACCAGCGTGATGGAGTCGCTGAACTTCGAGACCGAGGTGTACGAGGAGCTACGGGGCGGCGGCGCCCTGCCCGACGTACCACTGATGGTGCTCACGGCGGGCGGGACCAACCCGTACTGGGCGCAGATGATGCCGGAGAGGCTGCTGCGGGAGGCGCACGACGGCCTGCGAGCCCTGCATGCAGCCATGACCGCAGTCGTCCCCCGGGGCGAGCACCGCGAGATCGCGGGCGCTTCGCACCAGTACCTCCACATCGAGCACCCCGACGCGGTCCTCGACGCACTGCGGAAGCTGCACGCCAAGGCGTGAACCCTCTGCAGGTACGCCACCGCCGTCAGCGGCCTCATCTGGCACCATTCGGCGCCAGATGAGGCCAACCGAAGCCATTTTGACGCCAGTTGCCCCCTAGAGGTGTTGAAGTGGCGTCATTCTGATGCCAGACTGGCACCACGGAGGAGGTCACGCCTAGCCGTGACCCCTTACCTGCCTTGGAGGACACATGCAGCACGAAACGTCGGCCTGCCCGGCCGGGCACGGCTCCCGACAGACCGAAGGACCTGAAAGGACTCAAGGGGCTCAAGGGACCGAAGGGACTGAAGCAGCGGATCTCCGCGAGCGCGAGCCCATCGCCTTCCCCACCGCACGCCCCACCGGCTGCCCCTTCAACCCACCCGCCGAACTGGGCGAGTTGCGCGAGCAGGACCCGCTGGTGCCGCTGCAGTTCCCCGACGGGCACGTCGGCTGGCTGGCCACGGGGTACGACATGGTCCGGTCACTGTTCGCCGACCCCCGCTTCAGCTCGAAGTACGAGCTCATGCACTACCCCTTCGCGGACATCGGCGAGCTGCCGTCCGCGCCGGTCGGCGACATGACCGGGATGGACGCCCCCGAGCACACCCGGTTCCGCAAGCTGCTCATGGGCAGGTTCACGGTCCGCCGGATGCGCGAACTCACCTCGCGCGCCGAACAGATCACCGCCGAGCACCTGGACGCGATGGAGCGCCGCGGCGGACCGGTGGACCTGGTGAAGGAGTTCGCGCAGCCCATACCCGCACTGATGATCTGCGAGCTGCTGGGGGTGCCCACCGTCGACCGGGAGAAGTTCCAAAAGTGGACGTTGCAGCTGACCACCCACGTCACCGACCAGCAGGCGCAGGGCGAGGCGATGAATGCCCTCGGCGAGTACATGCACAAACTGGTGCTCGTCAAACGCGCCAACCCCACCGACGACATGCTCAGCGATCTGACCAAGAACGACCTCACCGACGAGGAACTCACCGGTGTGAGCAGCTTCCTGCTCGCCGCAGGCCTCGACACCACCGCGAACATGATCGCCTTCGGTACGTTCGCCCTGCTCCGCAACCCGGCCCAGTTCGCCGCCCTGCGCGAGGAACCGTCCCTCGCCCCGCAGGCCGTCGAGGAGCTGATGCGCTATCTGACCATCGCCACGACCACCGTGAAGTCCGCACTGGAGGACGTCGAACTGGACGGCAGGCTCATCAAGGCGGGACAGAGCGTCGCGATGTCCATCGAGGCCGCCAACCGCGACCCGCTACGCTTCCCCGACCCGGACACCCTCGACCTGCGCCGCAAGGCCACCGGCCACCTGGGCTTCGGCCACGGCATCCACCAGTGCCTGGGCCAGCAACTGGCCCGGGTGGAAATGCAGGTGGCGATCCCCGCACTGGTCAGCCGCTTCCCCGACCTGCGGCTGGCAGTTCCGTCGGAAGACGTACCGCTCCGTACGGGCATGAGCATCTTCGGGGTGCACAGCCTCCCGGTGACCTGGGGCGAGGCGTAGGGCGATGACGGAACCCGAACACGACGAGCGCCACGACCACGACAACCACGACGTGGAAGTCAGGGCCGACCGAGAACGCTGCCTCGGCGCCGGGATGTGCGTGCTGACCGCCCCGGAGGTGTTCGACCAGGACGCCGAGGACGGCCTCGTCCTCCTGCTCCGCACCCGGCTGCCGCACGCGGACAGGGACCTGGAGGACGCCCGGGAAGCGGCCGGCCTCTGCCCTGCGGAAGCCATCACGCTGGTGTGAAGGACATGCCGGTGTGACGGACATGGTGGTGTGAGGGGCCGGGGCCCGGTGCGCCTACGGAGCCGCGGGCAGCGACGCAAGCCACTCGGTCAGGATCCGGTTGAGCTCCTCGGGGCGCTCCTGCTGGATCCAGTGGCCGCAGCCCTTGAGGAGGTACGTCCCAAAGAGCCTGGGCAGAGTGACGGGATACGCCTCGATCGCGTCGGCCAGCCAGACGGTGGAGGCGTCCTTGTCGCCCCCGACGAACAGGGAGTGCTGGGTGATCGGGGCGCTGTCGAAAGCGGCGAGATCCTCCCAGTCCCGGTCCATGTTCCGGTAACGGTTGAGCGCTCCGGTCAAACCGGTCCGCTCGAACTCCCCGGCGCAGACGTCGAGTTCTTCCTCGCTGAGCCAGCCGGGCAGGCGCCCCGTGGGGAACCTGTCCCGCAAGGTGCCGTCGGCGGCAGTGAAATGCGGGTCCGGCTCGTCCGCCCCGGGCATCGTGTCGGCGGACAGTGCGGCGTAGAAGCCCGCGAGCCACCCCCGTACATCGGGCTCAATCTCCGCCTCGGCCCGTCCGGGCTGCTGGAAGTAGGAGACGTAGAACTCCTCCCCACTCCCCCCTGCACTCATCTGTGCGAAGACCTCGCTGGGCCGTGGGCCGCCGCGCGGGGTGTACGGCACGCTCAGCAGCCCGACGGCACGGAAGACGTCCGGCCTGACCAGGGCGGAGTTCGCTGCGATGGTCGCGCCCCAGTCGTGCCCGACGACGACCGCGCTCCGTTCCCCGAGCGCGTGCACCACGGCGACGTTGTCCTCGACGAGGTCGAGCATCCCGTACGCCGCTGCATCGGCGGGGCGGGAGGAACGGCCGTAGCCGCGCACGTCGACGGCGACCGCCCGGTATCCGGCCGCCGCCAGCACCGGCAACTGGCGGCGCCAGGAGTACCAGGACTCCGGAAATCCGTGTACCAGCAGCACCAGCGGCCCACTGCCCTGCTCCACCACATGGATCCGTCCCGCGGGCGAGGGAACCAGACGGTGGGTGGGGCCAGGGGCAGGGGCAGGGGCAGGGGCAGGGGCATTGCTCCGGGCGGGCTGCGGCATGGGGCACCTCCGGGTCCAAAACGGCGTACGGCTCTGTCAACGATCATCCGGCGGGCGGAAAGGACCCGCCAATCCTGTTGCCGTTCCAGCAAGTTGAGGTGCGGATCCACACCTACTCACGACCGGTTGACTTGAAGCGCGCTCCAACACCTAGCGTCCGGGTCAGAAGATCCAGCCCCGTCAGACCCCATCAAGCCGCCGTCAGACCCCATCGGTCCCCGTCGGACCCCACCAGCCCCAGGAGGCAGCACCATGACCAACGTCCCCACCCGATACTTGGGCGAACTCGCGGTCTCCGCGCAGGGCCTCGGTTGCATGGGCATGAGCCACGGCTACGGCGCCACGGACGACACACAGTCCATCGCCACACTGCACCACGCCCTCGACCTCGGAGTGGCTCTCCTCGACACCTCCGACTTCTACGGTGCCGGGCACAACGAGGAACTGATCGGCCGGGCCGTCGCCGGGCGCCGCGACGAGGTGGTACTGGCCACGAAGTTCGGCTTCGCCAACCGCCTGGGCGAGCCCACCCGGCTCCGCGGCGATGCCGCCTACGTGCGGCAGGCCTGCGAGGCATCGCTGCGTCGGCTCGGCGTCGACCACATCGACCTCTACTACCAGCACCGGGTCGACCCGGTGGTACCGATCGAGGAGACCGTCGGGGCGATGGCCGAGCTGGTGCAGGCCGGAAAGGTCCGCCACCTGGGGCTGTCCGAAGCCGGCGCAGACACTGTGCGGCGGGCGCACGCGGTGCACCCGATCGCCGCGCTGCAGAGCGAATGGTCACTGTGGACGCGCGACCTGGAGGCTGAGATCGCACCGGTCTGCCGCGAACTCGGCATCGGACTGGTCCCGTTCTCCCCGCTCGGACGCGGCTTCCTGACCGGCCGCTACCACTCGGTCGAGGGGCTCGCCGAGACCGACGTACGCCGCAGCCAGCCTCGCTTCGCCGACGGCAACCTCGAACGGAACCTGGCGATCGTCGCCAAGCTGAACGCACTGGCTGCGGCAAGGAAGGTCACCGCCGGCGAACTCGCCCTGGCCTGGCTGCAGCACCAGGGCGACGACGTGGTGCCGATCCCCGGCACCCGTCGCCAGCAGTACCTGGAGGCGAACCTCGCGTCCCTCACCGTCGACCTGTCCCCCGACGACCTCGCCGCCATCGAGGCCGCAGCCCCACCCGAGCAGGTCGCAGGCACCCGCTACGACGCCACCAGCCTCACCTTCGTCAACGGCTGAACCCCATCAGCTCGGTACGCACTCGACCACGGCCCGGTGGTCGGAGGCAGGGGTTCGGCGCAATTCCATCATCCCTGCCCGGCCCATCGGATCAGAGCGGATCGAGCAGCATCAGAACCTCGTCCCGGTAGTCCTCCGGCGCAAACCGCAACGCCCCTGCCCAGCGGCCGACTTCCTTCCAGCCGTGGCGTGCGTAGAAGCCTTCGAGACCAGCACCGCCGCGTGCGGCGAGATGGAGCTGTTCCAGCCCCATCTCGTCCCGGGCGATGCGTCGTACCTCCTCCAGGAGGGCGGCGCCGTGGCCGGCGCCCCGTACTCCCGGCCGGGTCTGGAGGTGGTGGAGCGTGCCCCAATGGGCAACCAGGTCGAACGGGTCCCGGCGCAGGCACAGCCAGCCGGCCAATGCGCCGTCGCCAGTCGTCGCAGTGAGAAGGCGGCAGCTGTCCGACGCGAGGCCGGCGACGAGCGCGTCGACCGCTCGGGCCGCTTCGGGCAGGTCGATCGGAGGAAAGGGAAACCCGGCCGCCCCGCCGGAGTTGGTGACCTCGACCCAGCACTCGGCAAGCAGCCGGCTCAGCTCCGGGGTGACCTGTCCGGGCGCGACGAACTCCTGCAGCAGGGCAGGCCCTTGGGGTTCGTCAGCCATCCATGCATCCTGACACGTAACGGGGGTCCTGGCACAGACGAGTACGTGTTGCCGCTCTCGGGTGGCATGATCCTCACTCATGGGCGAATGGTCTTTGCAGTCGGGGCACGGTGTCCGCTTCGAGTGGGGGCCTGCGGGCGCGGCCCGTCTCGCCGCGGACGTCGCGTGCCTGGTCGTCGTCGATGTACTTTCCTTCACCACGTCCGTGAGCATCGCGGTGGAAGCCGGAACCCGCGTCTTCCCGTACCGCTGGCGCGACGAGAGCGCCTTCGCCTACGCAGCCGAGCACGACGCCAAGCTGGCCGTGGGCCGCCGCATGGCCTCCGCCGCAACGCCCTGGACCCTCTCCCCCGCCGCCCTGCGAGGTGCCCCCTTCACGCCCCGGCTTGTCCTCCCCTCCCCCAACGGGTCCGCCATCGCCGCCTCCGCGAACGGTTCCACAGTGGTCGCGGCCTCCCTGCGGAACGCAACCGCCGTGGGCCGATGGCTCACCGCCCGGGGCTACGGCCGCGAGGACCGCCCCGTCGGAGTGATCGCCGCGGGCGAACGCTGGCCCGACGGCAGCCTCCGCCCCGCGCTGGAGGACCTCCTCGGTGCCGGAGCAGTCATCGCCGCCCTGCGGGAGTCCGCCGACCCCGGCCTCTCCCCCGAAGCCACCGCGGCCGCGGCCGCCTATACCGCGGTTGCCGACGTGAACGCCACCGTCACTGACTGCTCCTCAGGACGCGAACTCACCGAGGGCGGCTTCGCCGAAGACGTCGCCCTCGCAAGGGAGTTGGACGTCTCCACCACCGTCCCGACCCTCACCGACGGCGCCTTCACCGCAACTGACTGAAGCCCCTACCGCCCCACCCGTCAGCCGAACTCATCACAACCCGCTGAGCCACCCGCCCCCACACAGAGTCCGTCGTACCGCCGCCCTCACCCGCCTCGCCCGCCTCGCCCGCCTCTCGCAACCAGCTCAACGCCTCACCGAGCACCCTGAAATCACCCTCCACCAGCCCCTTCCGGGGGTCGACACGGTGGAGCAGGGCACACCCCGGGTGATGGTCGGAAACCCAGTCGAGATCGGCTTCGCCGATCTCGTCGTCGACCCAGGCGAACGGGCGGCCTGCTGCCAGATCAACCAGGGCCCGGGTCTTCCAGTGCCTCCCAGCACGGGCATCCAGCTCCTCCAGTGCCGCGCGTCCACCGGACTCGTCCGGCTCGGGCTGGTCCACCACCGGCAACCGCGGCAGACCGAGCAGCGGGGCCACGCACTCGTTCGCATCCTCCCCCCAGGTGGTCGCCCACACCAGCTCGCACGGCAAGGCCATCAGCCGAGGGCCGTTCCCGGGGTTGACCCTGGCCAGGAGAGAGGCTGCGGTGTGCTCCGCCGCACCGATGGCCGTCCGGTACGTCGAATACTCCTGCGGCGGTGCACCGAAGGGGATGAGCGGCCCGTCAACGTCGAGGAAGAGAAGCGGCTCCCGATACTGCGAAGCAGAGCCAATGCCGAGGTAAGAGTCAGAGCCGGTCACGGGCGCACCTTACTGGCTGCCCCGCGCTGATTGCCCCCTTGGTCGTTGTACCAACGCTCCGACAAGTCGGCGACGAGACTTGTCCTGCCGGCCGCGCTAGGCCTTCTTCCCCGCGGACTCTTCTGCCTCCCGTGCCACCTCCTCCAACCGCTCCCGGTACTCCTCCCAGGAGAGGCCCTCCGTCGGCGGCATGTTCTCGTTGCCGTCCTGCAGTCCGGCGGCCCCGTCGACGAGTTCACGGATGATGTCCGCATGGCCGCCGTGCCGGTTGGTCTCGGCGAGCATGTGGACCAGGACCCGGTGCAGGGACACCTCGCTCCGGCCCTCCGGCCAGTGCGGGACGCGCCCCGTGGAGTCCCAGGACAGGGCTTCGATCGTGGCGTCCGAGTGGGCGCACGCCTTCCGGTACAGGCCGACGATGTACTCACGGGGCTCGTCGGCGGCGGCCCACATGTCCACCGTCGGGTCGTCGTCGAACTCCTGCAGCCAAGGCATCGGCTCCCCGGTGAACGGGCGCCCGAAGGTGTCGCCGAAATACCCCACCTCACAGCCGGCCAGGTGTTTGAGCAGCCCCAGCAGATTGGTACCGGTCGGGGTCATCGGGCGGCGGGCGTCGTACTCCGACAACCCCTCGACCTTCCAGACCAGCGCTTCGCGGGCGGACTTGAGGTAGTGATGCAGTTCCTGCTTCGGATCCAATGAAGTCATGCCCCCACCATCGCATCCAGCACTGACAATCGCTTGTTGTGCGGGCAGCACCTCAATCCCTCACCCGGGCAGGCAAATTGACGGCCTCGCCACGCTCGGAGCCAGGTGGGCCGGGCGTCTGACGTTGGCCGTTCGCCCCCTACTTACGGTCTTGCTCCGCGCCCGTCGGCGCCGGCCTGGCAGCCCTCCAGACCGGCACCGACGGGGCCACGTCACGCAGGGGCGCCGAGCGGCGGGTGCTCGAGCACGCGGGGCTTGTACTCGACCAACTGGATGCGGCCGTCGAAGGTGCGGTGCTCGATCATGTCGAGGGCAACGTCCGGATAGCCGTCGTAGATGCGTTCCTCGCCCGTGGCCCCGGTGATCACCGGGAACATCACGACCCGGAAGCGGTCGACGAGTCCGGCTCGTAGCAGGGACCGGCACAGGTTGAGGCTGCCGATCGTGCTGAGGAGCCCCGAGCCACTCGACTTCATGGCGCGGACCGCCTCGACAGCGTCGTCGCGGACGAGCGTGGAGTTGGACCACGTCAGTGGCTCCTCGAGTGAGGAGGAGAACACCACCTTCGACGCCTGCGTGAGCTCGTCGACGGACTCCTCTTCTTCGGGCCTGAACTCGTCTTGGCCCTTCGGGACCTCGCCGGCGGCGAAGCCCGACATCAGGCGGTAGGTGTTCGCTCCCATCAGGTAAGTGACCTCGGGCTGCTCTCCGAGCCAAGCGAGGTACTCCGGGCCCTCCAGGCCCCAGAAACCAGGCCAACCCTCTCCCGATGCATGGCCGTCGAGGGAGGTGATGAAATCGACAAGAAGCTCCGACATGGCGGTGTCCTTTCCTGGGGTGTCACGAGCTTGGACCGACCGCGAGCAACAAACTCATCGGTCACACCGTGGAGTAACGAGGAAACGGTCTGGCCAACCATCACGCTCAGCCGGGCCAAGGACAACACTCAGGGGCCAACTGAAAAGCTGCGACTGCATGCTTCAGATGGCGCCATCCGCCAGATCAAACACTCAACCTCCACCTCCATCCGACCCGGAACGATTCACCGTGACTGATCTCGAAAAGAGCTTCACGGACTACCCCTGGTCTGGGCATGATTCCCACCGTGCATGTGGACAGGAGCCATCGCGGGCAGGGACGGTACGCGCTGACGGACACAGGAAGCGGCCACGTCTGGGGCGTCTGCGCCGAGGTGGAGGGATTGTTCCGGGAACCCCTGCGCGGGACGTACGAGCTGTTCGGCTGGGTTTCGGATGGAGCTGAGGTCCCCCGCGGCTGGGTCGGTAGCAGGGTGTGGCTGGTGCCGGAGGACAGGACGCTCGATGCCTGGCTGCTGGAGGACGCGGAGAGTCTCGGGCAGTACCCGGGGGCGGACGGTCTTGTGCTCACCGGTCTGGACGACTACGTGGGCCCGCCCGAGGGGCACCGGGGGCGTGTCCGGCTGCACGACGGGTACCGGTGGCTGGGTTCCTGCCGGGAGTTCGCCCGCGTCCTGCCGCCCGAGCAAGTGGAACCTCCTCTCGTCCTGCGGGGGCTTGCCCCGAGTGATCGGCTACGGCGGGCACTGGCTACGGGCACCCGGCACACGCTGGACCTGGAAGAGGTCTGGCTTGAGATACGGGACGACCGGGGCGAACCGCTCACCGATCGACTGCTGCGACCCAAAGTCCGTACGTGGCAGCCGTCCTCCCGCGGAACGGAGCTGATTGATCTGGAACTCGACGGACACCTCGCACCCGTACCGGGATACGCCCGTCCAGTATGGGAGCGCTGGCTTGCCGGCCCGCCGGACACCTCTGGTGCTTGGGCCGGGCTCGAGACCCGCCGGATTGGGGCCTGGCTCGATCTCGTCCGGGAGCGGGGCTGTCGGCTCAAGCACCAGGACCGGCAGGCCGAACACTCGTACGAGCTGGATGGCCGGCACATCACGAACGAACCAGGCCTCTACCTGGCACTCGGCGAGGCCGTCAACGGGCCGGGCGGCTACTTCGGCGGCTGCTTGGACGCCCTCGTGGACTGTCTGCGCGGCAACTTCGGCTATACCGCTCCCGCGACCTTGGTCTGGCGGGACGCTGCGACTGCACGCAAGCACCTGTCCCGCGTCCTGGCGCCAGAGGGTGAGCAATATGACCTAGTCGCCCTGGTAATCGAAGTTCTGGCCGAGGGCGGGATGCACGTGACCCTCACGTGAACTTGCCGAACTGCCGCGGTAGTGAATTCAACGCTGCTGCCGGTCCGTTGGACTACAGGGCGGAAGCCAAAGTGGTTCCGGATGCCGAAGAGGCAGGCGAGGGCGTCGTAGGCGTTGCCGTTGTTGAGTAGGAAGAGGTCGATGGTGGCGTGCCACACGGAGTCCTCGTCGTCGGGGCCTCAGAGGCGGGCATCTGGCCGGCACTCGATCATCCCGCTGACTTCGGTAGACATGAACGCATGTTGCCCGTACGGCCTGTGAGTCAGCACCTGCTTTTCCTACGACCCGCTTCGCCAAGTGGGCAGGTGCCGCTATCCGCCATGCCCCCAGCACCGGCCTCCCGTACGGCTTTCCGTGAAGACCCCGCAGGTATGAAGCCGGCCCGCTACTCTGCCCGGCAACTCAAGCGCACAGCCCCGCCAAGTCAACGGCGCACTCGCCAAGTGAAGGAAGCGCTCAGTCACAAACGCTCAGTTTCGATCCCCACTGCTCCACCGGGCCCCTCCCCAGGGGTCAAAAACCCACAGGAACCCCACTGGAGGCCTCTCGCCACCCTCTTGACCCCATCACACCGGCAGGTGCGAGATCGGGGGCGTGAGGCCCCATTCTGTGGGTCGATTTTCGCCCCAGTTTGCGAAATTTGAAGCCTTCAGCCGAGTTGTCCGATCGATCTGGCTTCGCTTCACCCTCTGGATTAAATACGGTGCAGTACCGTATCGTTTCGATCCATGATGATCGATCACGGTTCTCCCTCTCCCAGGCCACCCGGCCGCCCGCGCAGCCGAGAGGCCGACGAAGCGATTCTCGCCGCAGCCCTCGACCTACTCATCGAGCGAGGCATCGGCTGGACCAGCATCGAGCAGATCGCACGCCGAGCCGGAGTCACCCGCGCGACCGTGTATCGCCGGTTCCCGAACCTGACCGAACTGCTGGTGCGAGCGGTCGAGTGGGAGTTCCGCGGCGCCGACACCGACACCGACGATCTGCCGGGCTGGCCCGACATCGACGCCATGGTCACCGACTGGGCCGGCCAGCTCAGCGACCCTCGCGCCCGGCGCCTGATCCGGCGCCTGTACGGCACGCTGGACGACCTCCCGGAGCTGCTCCGCGCGTACGACACCGCCCACGGCAGCCGCCAGGGCCGAGCCGTCCGCACCACCCTCGAACAGGCCCGCAGCGCCGGTCTGCTCCCACCGAGCAGTGACCCCGAAGTCCTCCAACAAGTCCTCAGCGGTGCGGCGTTGCAGCACCTGGCCGCCCATCCCGACAGCACCGGCGCGGAAGAGATCAAGGCCTACTTCCTCGCCGTCCTCCAGCAGACCGGCCTAGCAGCAACGGCCCTCACCCAACGAAGGAGCACAGACCGATGACCACAACGAAGCAGGACAACCCTGCCTCCCCGGGCAGCATGTCGTGGTTGGGAACGGACATCCGCCGTGCCCGCAAGCAGGGCCCCTGCGGCCTGACCCGCCGTCAGCAGGCCCGGTTAGCCGACGCCGTGGCCCGCGCCCGCAGCTTCTCGCCGTACTACCGCGATCTCTACCAGGGCCTCCCCCCGCGGGTGGACGACCCGACGCTTCTGCCGGTCACCGACAAGCAGCAGTTGATGACCCACTTCGACGACTGGGCGACCGACCGCGCAGTCACGTACGAGACCGTGCGGGCATTCACCGACGACCCAGAACTCATCGGGCAGCGGTTCCTCGGGCAGTACATGGTGGCCACCACGTCGGGGACCAGCGGTCGACGCGGCCTGTTCGTACTCGACGACCGCTACATGGCCGTGGGCGCCGCGCTCACCTCTCAAGCGCTCGCCACCTGGCTGGGCCCCCGTGGCATCCTCCGGGCTGCGGCCCACGGTGGGCGATTTGCCCAACTGGTCGCCGCCGACGGGCACTACGCGGGCTTCGCCGGTTACCGCCGCGCATTGCTCGAAGGCGGCTGGCGGAGCAGAATCCTCCGTTCTTTTTCCGTCCACACACCCATGCCCGAACTGGTGGCACAGCTCAATGCCTACCGACCCGCCGTCGTCATTGGATACGCCAGCACGATCATGCTGCTCACCGCAGAGCAGGAGGCGGGCCGCCTGCACATCGACCCGGTACTGATGCAGCCCGCAGGCGAAACGATGACCACGGCCGACACCGACCGCATCGCCGGTGCCTTCGGCACCACAACCCGCACGGTGTACGCGGCGACCGAGTGCACCTACCTCAGCTACAGCTGCGCGGAGGGTTGGTACCACGTCAACAGCGACTGGGTGGTGGTGGAACCGGTCGACGCGGATCACCGGCCGACTCCGCCCGGCGAGCACTCGCACACCGTACTGATCACCAATCTCGCCAACCGGGTGCAGCCGTTCCTGCGGTACGACCTCGGCGACAGTGTCCTCCAGCGTCCCGATCGCTGTCCTTGCGGAAGCCCGCTGCCGGCGATCCGAGTACAGGGCCGTGCGGGTGACATCCTGACCTTTCCGGCCGACGGCTCCGGCGACCCCGTCCGGCTCAGCCCGCTGGCGTTCAGCACGCTGTTCGACCGCACTCCCGGAGTGGAACTGTTCCAGATCGAGCAGTCCGCGCCGACCGTACTGCGGGTACGGCTCCGAGTCGCTGACGGTGCGGACCCGGACTCCACATGGCAGGCCGTACATCGGGAACTGACCCTGTTGTCCGCGGACAACAAACTCGGCCACCTGACCATTGAGCGGGCAAACGAACCTCCGCAGCAGTCACCCGGCGGCAAGTTCAGGGCTGTTGTCCCGCTCGCCTGATCCTTGAGATTGCGGGTTCCCGCAGCGGGATGTGTTGTCCGCGGACAACACATCCCGAGCTCAACAGCCACCCCGCTGCCGCTGCCCGGCCACCCCCGGTGTTGTCCGCGGACAACAAAACCCGGATTCAACAGCCACCCCACTGCCGCGGGCCAGCCGCTCCTGGTGTTGTCCGCGGACAACAGAACCTGGGCTCCGCAGCCACCCCACTGCCGCGGTCCAGCCGCCCCTGGCGTTGTCCGCGGACAACAATCCTGTGCTCTCCGGGCCGGCCCGCCCGCCCCACGGGGCTGGCCTCATCGGGTCATGTGCGCGCCACCGTTCACGTTCAGGACCTGCCCGGTGAGGTGACGGGCCGCCGGAGAAGCGAGGAAGGCGACGGCGCCCACGATGTCCTCGGGCGTACCAGCCCGACCGGTCGCGGTGGCAGAGATCAATGTGCTGCGGCGTTCTTCGGACAGGTGGTCACGGAAGAACTCCGTATCGGCGATGTATCCCGCGGAGACGACATTGGCGGTGATGCCACGGGCTCCGAGTTCCACAGCGAGGCTGAGGTTCCAGGAGGCGAGTCCCGCCTTCGCAGCTCCGTACGAGCCCGAGCCCTGGTCGGCGGCGATGGACCCGATCTGCACCACGGTGCCGTCGGCGGACAGCCGGTCCTTCAATGCCCGCGTCGTCAGCGCGGCGCCCACCAGATTCGCATCGAGATTGGCTCGGAAGCCACGGGCGTAGGAAGCCAGGTCGGTGGCAGCGTCGGCGTCAAAGTCGGTGTTGCCACCCGCATTGTTGACCAGCACATCGATACTCCCGGGCAGTTCAGCCAGAAGCCTGGTGAGCGCGGCAGGGTCCGTGTGGTCACAGACCACGGCTCGCACCTTGTCGTTCTGCGCGGCCATCTCTTGGAGCGGCTCGGCTCGCCGACCCGTCACGACGACGGCATCACCCTGTGCCGCGAAGTGCTCGGCGATGGCTCGGCCGATACCCGTACCGCCACCGGTGACGAGGATGTTGCGTGTCATACGATGCCTCCAAGCATTCTCATTCAGACCTAAATTTAGATCTAAACGTAAACAGGGGAGTGGCACCTTGGCAAGCGAACCCGTGATCCCGGACGAGGGCGGGCCGTACCCAACCGACGGCGCGTCCAGATATCCCGTCCAAGACATCGCCGCCGCCTGGGAACGCGAGCGCCCGGGCACCCCCGTTTCCTCGATCGGCATCGTCACCCCGATCTGGCGCCTCGCCAAGCTGCTGGGCGACGACCGCCGACGCGTGCTCGCGCAAGCCGGAGTGGACGCCGCCACGCTCGACCTGCTCAGCGTGCTACGCCGAAGCGGCACCCCGTACACCCTCAGCACACGCGAACTCAGTCGTCGTTCCCTGGTCACCGCCGGCGCCATCTCACAACGCGTTGCCCGCGCGGAACGCGAGGGCCTCGTCACCCGCCGCCCCGGCGAAGGCCGCCCCCGCAGCGTCCAGATCACCCTGACCCAGCTCGGCCACGATCTGGTGGAGACGACGGTGGATCAGGTGCTGAGCCGTGAGGCCCAATTGATCGACGGCCTGACCACGGTCCAACAGACCCACCTCACGGAACTGCTCCAGGCCCTACTCCAGGATGTTCAGCACCGGCTCGGCGACGACCGGATCGCCCACGTGGGAGAAGACTGACGCAGCCGAACGGACAGGGCCGACCGCAGGCCTGACGGCAACCGGTGTTGTCCGCGGACAACAGAACTCCGGGGCCACTCCCCCAACACCTGCCCACAGCTCGAGTCCAGATCACCCTCCACTCGTGCTTTGCGAGTGCTGTGAGAGCGACGACATGTTGTCCGCGGACAACACATCCAGCCTCCGCCGAAGACAGCCGATGCTGCTTCCGGAGTGCCTGCGGCTCCCCCGCCGATCCCGTTTGTTGTCCGCGGACAACAAACGGGTGTTGTCCGCGGACAACAGATGGAGTCATCAGGATGGGTTCTGCCCCGGTGTCGGTGACCAGACTCCGGCCGCTGTCCCGTCCCTTACATGCTGTTCGTAGACAGTGACTTTCCCGTGGATCACATCGAGGCTCGCGGTCAGGCCGGCGATCTTTGTGCGCACACTCCGCTCGTGCTCCTGAAGCATCGCAAGGCGCTCCGGTTCGTTTCCCGGACCTGAGCGGACGAGTTCGGCAAAGCGTCTGAGGGTGGCGATCGGCATGTCCGAGTCACGGAGTCGGCAGCACAGGACGAGCCAGTCCACATCCGCCTGCTCGTAGATCCGTTGCCCGCCACTCGTACGCGGGATGTCACGCAGGAGAAGTCCCTCGCGCTCGAAGAACCGAAGCGCATGGACGCCCAGTCCGGTCATCTCGGAAACCTTGCCGATGGGCAGCCCGCCGCCCGCCTTCTCCGACTTCGACTCGTGGATCATGGCCCTGAAGATACCTTGACCTCGCTTGCACTCTAGGTTTTAGCGTCACCCGTATGACCACGAAGCAGCAGAAGATCGGAACGGGCTTCGGTGCCCACAGCACGGCTGACGACGTACTTGCGGGCATCGACCTGACCGGCACCACAGCTCTCATCACGGGTGGCTATTCAGGCATCGGGCTGGAGACCACGCGCGCCCTCGCGCATGCGGGCGCCCAAGTAGTCGTGCCCGCCCGTCGCCCCTCGCTTGCCGCAACTGTCCTACGCGGCATCCCCGGCGCAGAGACCCATGCACTCGACCTGGCAGATCTGGAGAGCATCCGCTCCTTCTCCGAACGCTTCCTTGAGACCGGCCGCACTCTCGATCTCCTCATCAACAACGCGGGCGTGATGGCCTGGCCGGAGACCCGGGTGGGACCCGACGGCTGGGAAGCACACTTCGCCCTCAACCACCTCGGTCACTTCGCGCTCACCCACCGGCTCCGTCCCGCCCTCAGCCCCAACGGATCCCGAGTGGTGACGGTGGCTTCCTCCGGGCACTTCCTCTCCGAGATCCGCTGGGACGATCTCCACTTCCGCACCGGCTACGACAGGTGGCTGGCCTACGCCCAGTCCAAAACCGCCAACGCACTGTTCGCCCTGCACCTCGACAGCCTCGGCCCAGACAACGGCATACGGTCCTTCGCCGTTCACCCGGGCAGCATCCTCACCCCGCTGCAACGCCACATCCCTCGCGAGGACTGGCACGCCCAGGGGTGGACCACTGAGGATGGCAGTCCCGCCGCCGGCTTCAAGACCCCTCAGCAAGGCGCTGCCACGACCGTATGGGCAGCGACCTCGCCCCTGTTGGACAACGCCCGCCGGGGAGGCGCCTACTGCCAGGACTGCGATCTTGCCGAGCCTGCCACGAGCGATGACATGCTCGTCGGTGGCACCAAGCCCTGGGCAACCAACCCCGCTGCAGCGGCCCGCCTCTGGGAACTCTCCAGCGAACTGACCGGCCTGAACACCTTCTGATCGCCTCTACAGCTACCGACGCGAGGCTCCCGTGTTGTCCGCGGACAACAAAATCCTCCTCGCCGAGACAGTCTGCGCGTGCGGCACCCGAGAAGCCTGCACCAGGGGAGTGGGGGAGGGGAGAGCCGTAGTTGTTGTCCGCGGACAACACATGCCCGCGGACAGCACCGGCCTACCGCGCTTCGGCCCGCGACGCTCCGGTACGGGTCGTGGGGTTCGGGCAGGTGGAGACCGAGTTCACCAGCGTGTGCACCAAGGTCACTGACCTCGGCAAGAATCAGTGCGGACATTGCCCAGTCCAGTCCCTCCGGTCCCTCCGCCGTCGTGTGCCAGTCGATCACCACTGGGCCCCGAGCAGTCAGCATCACGTTGTTCGGATGCAGATCGAGATGGAGAATCCGGTCCCCGGGAAGCGCGGCGACCCGGGCCGGTACCGCGTGCAGGCGGTGCAGGAGTTGGGCGAGTGTCGCCGCTGCATCTTGTTCGGTGATCTCGCCCGCCAGCCATGCCTGAAGCATCGTCTTCCCATGCAGCCGTTCCATCACCATCTCCGACGGGACGTCAGTGATGCGGACGGTCGGCACCGGGAATCCGCTCGCCGCGAGATGCATCATCACGGCTACCTCGTTTCCGGTGTCCTCCCCGTGCCGATACCGGCGAAGCACCCACTCCGCGTCGAGCGCGAACACCTCTGCGCTGCGCCCGGATCCCAGCAACCGGCCTATTTTCATGAGCCGCCCGCAGCCGGGGGAGTGGGGTTGCGGAGGAACGGTCGGTCCCGGGGCGTGACTGCGTCAGCCGGTCCGGCGGCCCGGAGGACGACATCCAGAGCTCGTTGCGGCTCCGTGGTGTACATGCCGCTCGCCCAGGCAGCATTCGCCTCGATCACCGCCCAGCCCCCGCCGACCTTGCCCACGTCGACGACGATGGCGGAGGGAAGCGTCCCAGAGCATGCCGACAACAGCTCTGCCCCGAACGCTGCCGCGTCCTCGCTCAGCGGCCCAAGGCTGAGCCGTCCGTTCTCCGAGTACCGGCTGCCGGCGTGGACCGCCCCGTCGAGCAGATACAGCCGGTACTCGGCGGCGAACTCCACCACCTCACTCACCAGTACCGGGGTCTCCGGGGCCACCTCGTCCGGGCCGGGCAACCGCGATCCATCGGTGTAGACCAGGGCCCGGATCAGCTTGTCGTTGGGGGACTTGATGAACACCGGCCGCCGCAGGTCGTACGCCTGACGGATGGTCATGAGGTGGATTTCGCGCCCCGTGTAGGTACGGGGCAGCAGGGCAAGCCAGTCCTCGGGTGCCTGCAGCAGGCCGATGCCCAGTACGGGCGCCACGACGTCCGCAAAGCTGGGCCCAGCATGAAGGTGCTCGGCGTGCAACTCGGCAGGTACGTCGAGGGTCGGCAGCTGCACCGTGGGCAGGCCTCGTTCGTGCGCGGCGTCACGCATCGCCTGTGCGGAGGCAGTGAGCCGGGGCGGCAGTACGAGCGTCACGCCTCACACCCCGCAACGCGCTGCCCCGCGACTCTCGACCCCGCAAGCATCGTCAGCGCCTCACAGCGCAGCCCCGTGATGTTGTCCATCGGGCCAGTATCGCCCCGGGATTCGCGGGGGAGGAGAGAGGAGGGAGGGGAGAGGAGGGAGGGGAGAGCGGGGGAAGCGAACACCAGGAACACCGAAGGGGCGCGCCCCGGCAGCCGACAGCCGGAAGCGCCCCCCTTCGGACGGCCAGGTTGCGAATCACATGTGTTCGTGCAATTCCTCGACGAGCGCAGCGAGTTCTTCACGGCTGAGGCCGGCCGCCAAGGTGCGGGCCTGTTCCGCCGGGGTCGCACCGAGCTGCTGTACGAGACGGCGGGCGGCATCGGACTGGGATGTTCCGGCGGCGGCGGGACGGCTCTCGGCAGCAAGGTCGGCGGAGTTGTTGTCCGCGGACAACAACTCCGGTTCGTCCTTCGCCTGTTGCTCAGACGCCTGTGCGGGTACCGCGATCGGCGCGGGTGCCGCAGCAGAAGCAGGAGCAGGAGCTGCGGCAGAAGCAACTGTGGGTACGGGTACAGGTGCTGCTACCGGCTCGGGAACCGGGTCAACCGCACCAGGAGCCGAGGACGTCTCCTGCACAGGGGCGGGCTGCGCAGTGTTGTCCGCGGACAACACCCGCTCCGCCTCGGCCCGTTCGGCTTCGGCCCGCTCCGCTTCGGCTCGTTCGGCTGCCGCCTCCGCGGTCCTCTGCGCCAGCGCCTCTTCGGTCGGAGTCCGTCCCTGCTGCTTGATCTGTTCGGCGAGCGCCTTCGCTTCCTCTCGTGCCCGGGTCTCCTGCTCCCGCTGCTCCCTGAGGTAACGAAGCAGGCCCGGTACGTCCAGCCCTGGCTCGTCCTTCAGCCGCCGTGCCAGCAGCCGGCCGTCACGCTCGGGCAGCGAGCCCGTGCTGAGCATCCCCTGGAGTTCCTCGGGAAGTTCGAGAAGGGCCAGCTGATTGGTGACCCAGGAGCGGTCGCGCCCGAGCCGCTTCGCCGCCCGTGCACGGGCGCCCGTCGCGGACTCCTCACTGCACACCAGCACCAACTGCTGGACACCCCTGGCACGCTCGACGACGTCGAAGTCCTCGCGCTCCAGGTTCTCCTTCAGTAGATGGTCTATGAACGCCTCGCGGGAGGACGCCAGATCGTCGCGTACGACGAAGTCCAGTGCTTCCAGGCCCACGTGATAGGCACTGCGGTAACGCCGCTCGCCGTTGATCAGGACGTACTGGGCCTCCCCGATCGTCGCCTCGTGCTGCGGCCACACCTTGAGGTAGGCGGCGCGCGAGATGGCTACGCATGCGGCGAGCTGCGTGTTGCGGAGCTCCTCGCCGAAGCGGGTCATCTCCTCGGCCGAGCCGAAGTTCCGACGCGGGTTGAGGGGGGTCGGGGCGACCTCTTCGAGGCGGATGCGGGAGAGCTCGTACGACGGTACGTCCCCCTGGACCAGTGCCTTGGCCCGGCCACGGGCGCTACGGCCACGCGGGACGCCACCGAAGGAGGAACCGGTGCCGAGCCGGTCGGCGACGCTCATGAGGTGATCCTCCGTGCGATGGTGCGCATGATCTCGGACTGCTCGCATTCCGGGGCGTAGGTGAGCAGCGGTTGCTTGAGGCGGACCGCCTCACGCTGTTCCTTGCGCTCCGGCATGATGCCGATGACCGGCGGATCCCCGATCGCCTTCCAGCTGTCCAGTGAGGACGTGGCGATGTAGCCCTTGCGGCTGTCGTACATGTTGACGATGAAGCCGAGCATGGTGATCTCGACCTCCATGTCCGCGGTCAGATCCTGGATCTGGTCGAAGAGCATGTCGTACGCGTCGGCGGAGGAGTCCTCGGCGAGGACGGGCACGAAGACGCCGCAGGTCTCGGGCTCCTCGTCCTCACGGGTCCGGCAGTAGTAGAGCGCGGTGTCCATGGAGTAGCCGAGGCTCGGCGGGCAGTCGACGACGATGTAGTCGAAGTCCCGTTCCAGCGGCTCCATGGCCTTCTCCAGAGCCGTCTCCTTCACCCGTACGAAGCGACTGGTGGCCAGCTTCGCGTCGAGCAGGAACGCGTCCTTGCACGCGGGCAGCAGGAACAGCCTGCCCGCGAAGCCGCTTTCCTCTATCGGGACGAGCAGCTCGCGCAGTTCGCCCTTGGCCTCGCCGAGCATGTGCTTGGCCAGGCTGGGCTCCTCGATACCGAAGAGCTGGTAGCCGAGCTGCTTGGTGAGGTGGCCCTGCGGGTCGAAGTCGATGAGCAGGACGCGGTTTCCGGCCTCGGCGAGGGCCTGGGCAACCCCGGAGGAGGTGGCGGTCTTACCGACGCCACCCTTCTGGTTGCCGAAGATGATGCGGCGTGCGCCGTTGGGGCGGGCGGGGCGGCGGGGGGAGGGGTGGGCGCCGAGCCACAGGCGGATCGCCTGCGCGATGCCCTGGTTGAAAGGGAGGCCGCGTTCCTTGCAGTCGTCCTTGAAGTCCCCGTACAGACCGGTGGGGAGGTAAGTCGAGAAGGAGCTGCCGCCGGTGGTGTCCACGATGGGGTGCTCGGACTTGTCCGAACGCCATCCCTGAACGCCCTCGGTGACGGCATCCTTGATGTCGACGCCCAACTCGGCTGCTCTGACTTTGAGTTCCTGGCGCAGGGAGGCCGGAAGCTTCGCTACTACCTTTTCCCGGTCGTCCGGGGAATATGGGACGGTCATGCGGTTACCTTACTCACCTCGCCGGGGGTTTTGGTGACATTGGGACCAGGAAGGCACTGCGTGTCGGTTGGTTGCAGGGGCTGCTGACGGGGTGTCGGCGGAACAGGAGCCTGCCGTGGGCGCCTGATTCCGGCGGGTTTCTCCCTGGCCGGACGGCGATTTCACACCCCTGCCAGCAACATCCCTCCCATGGTCACCATCGTCGCCGCCACGACCCCGTCCAGCACCCGCCAGGCTCCTGGCTTCGCCAGCAGTCCGCTCAGCAGGCGCGCCCCGTACCCCAGCGTCGTGAACCAGGTCAGGCTCGCCAGGATCGCGCCGCCGCCGAAGGCCCAGCGCAGCGAGCCGTGGTCGGTGGCGACCGAACCGAGGAGGAGGACGGTGTCGAGGTAGACGTGGGGGTTGAGCCAGGTCATGGCCAGGCAGGTCAGGACAGCGGCGCGGACCGAACCGGTCGCCTTTCCGGCCGCGCTGAGAGCGGCATCGGGGGCGGGGCGCAGTACACGGCGGGCGGCCAGGATTCCGTAGCAGATCAGGAAGGCACCGCCTGCGAGACCGACCGCCGTGAGGGCTGCGGGCCATGCCGTGACGAATGCCCCGACGCCCGTCACTCCGAGCGCGATGAGGACGGCGTCGGACACTGCGCAGATCGCGACTACCGCGAGGACCGCATGACGGTGCGCCCCTTGGCGGAGGACGAAGGCGTTCTGCGCGCCGATCGCGACGATGAGGGCGAGTCCGGTGCCGAAGCCGGCAAGCACGGCCGCGACGATTCCTGAGGTGCTGTGGGTCATGCCTTCGACGATATGAACCAGCCACTCTTCAGTCCAGCTAAAGATTCTTAAGTACCATTAGCTCTCGTGATGGACGAACTTCCGCTGGACCAGGTGTACACACTGCTCGCCGTCGTGGACGAGGGCACTTTCGACGCCGCAGCCGCTTCCCTGCACGTCACCCCGTCCGCTGTCAGCCAGCGCATCAAGGCTCTGGAGCAGCGCACCGGGAGGGTGCTGCTGATGCGGTCGAAGCCGGTACGGCCGACGGAGTCCGGGGAGGTCGTGGTCCGGTTCGCGCGCCAACTCACCCTGCTGGAGCGGGACGCCAGGGCCGAACTGGGGCTCGCCGAAAAGGACCAGCGCCGGCCCACCACACGGCTGGCCATCGCCGTGAACGCCGACTCCCTCGCGACGTGGTTCCTGCCCGCTCTGCAACGGGTTCCGCAGGACCCGCCCGTCTGTTTCGAGCTGCGCCGCGAGGACGAGGCGCACACCACGGCACTGCTGCGCGAGGGGCAGGTGATGGCTGCGGTGACGTCGTCGCCCGACCCTGTGGCTGGGTGCACGGTACGGGCACTCGGGCTGGCACGGTATCTGCCGGTGGCGAACCCTGAGTTCGAGGAGCGGCATCTCGGGTCGGGACGGCTGGTGGACCGGCTGCGCGAGGCGCCAGTGATGGTCTTCGACCGTCGGGACGATCTTCAAGACGGTCTCGTACGGTCGATGGCGGGCGACGGCAAGAACGCACGGGGCGCGAGCCCACTGCGGCACTACATCCCCACCTCCGAGGGCTTCTGCGACGCGATCGTCGCCGGGCTGGGCTGGGGCCTCGTACCTGAGCCGCAGGCGCTGCCGCTGCTGCGCTCCGGGGCGCTCACCCTCCTCGCGACCGATCGCACCGTGGACGTACCGCTGTTCTGGCAGCAGTGGAAGCTGGACTCGCCCGCGCTGGTCGCCGTCGCGAGCGCGGTGGCTGAAACAGCTGCCGAGAAACTGCTCCCGCCACGCTGAAAGCGGCTGGGGGCTCGGGACGGCTGCCGGGCGCCCATCGCTCCAGGCAGCGTTAGGCCCGTCAGTCGGCGAAGCGCAGGACGTACCGCTTCTGCCAAGGAGTTTCGACCGCGTGGCTGTCGTAGTTCTCGCGAACGAAGTCCACGGCTTTCGCGGGTGGCACGCCGTCGAGCACCGCGAGACAAGCGAGGGCTGTGCCCGTCCTTCCGCGCCCGCCTGCGCAGGCGAACTCGACGCGCTCGGTGTCGGTGCGGGCCCAGGCATCGGCCAGGATCCTCCGGGCCTGGTCGCGGTCGGCGGGCAGCCGGAAGTCCGGCCAGCGCAGCCACTGGGCCGCCCAGGGAACCTCGGGCGGCTGCTTGCCGAGCAGATGGACGGCGTACGTGGGCGGAGGTCCGGCCGGGAGCGGTCGGCGCAGCCCACGGCCGCGGACCAGGCGTCCGGAGGGCAGGCGCAGGACGCCTGTGGCGGTGGGCTCCCAGGGCTCGGTCATACGCCGACGGTAGTCGTTGCCGTACCTGGGACGTGTCGGAAAGGATCAATTCCGGGGAGGGATCAAGGGCGGGGCACGGAGGCTCAGTTGTTCGCACGCTGCCTATCGGTTGTTCACACGCCGCTATCGAGGGAGTACCGCCCGGATCGTCTTGCCGCGGCTGCGCGCCCTGCGGCTGCGGTCGGCACGCGGCCCGGGAAACACCGTCACCTCACGGGCCAGCAGCCGCACCATGTGCCACCCGAAGCCCCCTCCTCCACCGTCCAAGTCGGGGGCGCGCTCGTGAGGGCCCTCCGAACTGGAGTCACCGACCGCGACGACCAGGGCGTCGTGGGATGCCGAGAGCGCGAGGGTGTAACGGCCGCCTCCGTGACGTACCGCGTTGGTGACGAGCTCGGACACGACAAGCACCAGGGACTCCGCCGCGTCCGCGGCCGGCACGGGGGAGAGGCCTGCCGCGAAGGACCGGGCCACCTCGCGGGCGTACAGGACTCCGGCAGAGCCCTCGCCCCGGACCGGCACGCCCCACTGCTCTCCCGACTGCCGGTCTGTCTGCTGCTCTGTCCCCAGGGCTGCCTGTCGGCCTGTCTGCTGGATCAACTGCCTGCTGTTCATGCGCGTACGCCCCAATCCGTGATCGGTTGTACCGCCTTGAGGCAGGCGTATGCCCGATCCATCGGCACTCAGACGCCCACAGAGCGTTGCGGATGCGAAATACAGCTCGTACGAGTGACGACGTGGGCCCGGTTACCTCCCGATTCCAGCTTGCAGAAAATCTATAGCGATGAAGGTAGACATGAGGCCCTACCAGGTCTAGATTCCTTCTCGTAACCACGAAGTCGAGTGAGGCGCGGCAGATCCGAATTGCCGCGCATGCCGGTTCGAAGCAGGTTGTGGAACGGCAGTGGAACGGCGGGGCCGGGCAGTAAAAAGGGTCCCGTGGTTGGTTGCCGGGCCGGGCGGTCCCAGGGACCGCGAGCAGTTCGCAGAACGACCGGCATGACGAGAAGTACGCAGTACTCGCAGTACAAGAGGTTGCACACGAACACACGAGAGAAAAGGAGGAAGACGCCATCAGGATCGCCCGGGCGCGGGAGTGTCCGCCCGGGTACCGCAGGCCCCGGAACGGAAAGGTGGTCCCACGGTCACGCATCCGCGATCCCCGCACCCCGGTCTCCACAGACCGGACTGCGGAAAACTCAAGGCCGGCGCAGCACGAAGCCGGTAGATGGTGTTGATTCCCTTGGGGCCCCGGTGTCGGACGGCACTGGGGCCCCTCTACGTTTTGAACTCAACAGCGACGACAGTTGCGACAGCGATCAGAGTGACGACAGCGAAGGCAGTGAGGTGCCGGTGACAGTAGACAACCAGCAGATCCCGTCCACACCCACGTCCCCTCCCCAGGACCGCTTCGACGACGACGACTATCCGGCGTACACGATGGGCCGCGCCGCCGAGATGATCGGTGCGACGCCCGCCTTCCTGCGCGCCATAGGCGTTGCGCGGCTGATCACCCCGCTGCGTTCGGAGGGCGGCCACCGGCGCTACTCGCGCTATCAGCTGCGCATCGCCGCACGCGCCCGCGAACTGGTCGACCAGGGCACTCCGGTCGGCGCCGCCTGCCGCATCGTCATCCTTGAGGACCAGCTCGAAGAAGCCCTGCGCCTGAACGGGAAACTGCGCGGCCCCACCCCTGAAGTCGGCACGACTTCCGTCAACTGAGCGCGGCTGGGACAGTCCTGCCTGTACAGCCTGCAGGGGGACTGTCCCAGCCGCCGCTTGTTCGGTTTCCCGGTCCTTCAGTCCCTTGGTCCCTCTCCGGTCCCTCGGGGCTGTGCTCGGTGCGCCCATAAGCCGTGGACCGTATTGCGGGACCGCTGGCATCGTCGCTGTCCATGACCGAACAAAGGTTCCTGGCACTGACGCCCCAGTACAGCCCGACCCGCTCTCTCCTCGCAGCTGCTGCCCGACGGCGCGGGATCGACGTGGAGGTGCCTCGCCACCGGGGGAGGAGCAGCTGATCTGCAGGGCCGGCCCGGTGGTCACTACTACGGCGGCCCGAAGTACGCCGCCGGGGTGAAGGGGGACCTCGGGGTGGCTCTGCTGGCTCCGGGTGACGGGTGGCTGTGTGCGCTTCCGGAGGAGTTCACCCGGCGGGGGATCGCCCTTTCGACACTGGCAGGGGTTCGGGAACTGCCCGGCCCTCTGTTCGTGAAGCCACCGAGCGACAAGAGCTTTCCAGCCGCTGTGTACGTGGACGGGCGCAGTCTTCCAGCAGGGCCTGGACTGCCTCCCGGACTGCCGGTACAGGTCAGCGAGGTGGTGGTCTGGTCCGCGGAGTTCCGGTTGTACGTCCTGGACGGGGAGGTCCGTACCGGGTCGCAGTACGCCACACACGGACTGCTCGACGCGGTCCCTCTGGATACCGCCCACCGTCGCCACGACGCTGCTCTGGCCTTCGCACGCCGCCTTCTCGCCTCCTGCGCGGACAGCCTCCCGAGTGCGGTGGTCCTGGACATCGGGCTGCTGTCTCCCAGCGGGGAGTGGGCCGTCGTCGAAGCGAACATGGCCTGGTTCAGCAGTTGCTACGCGGCCGACCCCGACCGGGCGCTGGACGTCGTCCTGCGCTCCGCAGGACCCGCCGAAGACCTACAGGGGCGGGACAAGGCGTACCTGCACCAGGACACCGGCCATCTGGTCGACCCGACCACCGGGAACGGCTGACCCGCAGGGCACGGCACCCAGCAGGCGGGTTGAAAGGTACACGTCCTGCACGTTTGTGCGAGTCCCGGCGTTGCGTACCTTTTTCCCGGCCGGGGCGGGGTGTGCAGGGACCGTCCCGTTCAGTCCCTGCGTTTCAGTCCCTCCGTTCAGTCCCTCGGCAAAAGGCCAGGTCAGAAGCGTGAAGCTGTTTTTGATGGAGGGACTGAGGGACTGAAGGGACTCAACTTTGCAGTATCCATCCCAATTGTGTGCGCGTGTGTATGCGGACGCGTGTAGTAGACAGGTATAAGCCTGAAGCGTTCATAACTAGGATTTTCAGTCCCTTCAGTCCCTTTCAGTCCCTCCAGTGGCCGGGCACAAGCCGCTGACCTGCAGGTTTACGGAGGGACTAAAGGGCAGGGACTGAACGGGACGGTCCCTGACTCTTCAGTCCCTGGCCCCTGGAAAACGGAGAAGCGACCGGACGTCGGTCACGAGTACGACAAGCCGCGGTCGGAACCCCCCTGCCCTGCAGGCCCCCGAAGGGCCCGGCCCGCGCCCGCGAGTGCGCCGGCGGAAAGACCGCTCGCCCGCCTACGGCCCAAAGGGACTCAAGGGACTGAAGAACTGATACAACGGCAGTTCCCCGCGGAGATTGCCCACCCTTGCGCTAGGCTCAGGACCTCATAGGAAAGTTCAGTCCCTTCAGTCCCTCATGCAGGCATCGACAAGGCGCTGACCAGCGCTTTTAATGTCAGGTACGAAGAGGGACCGAACGCACCACCGCTGACCCCGACAAGGACGACCGCGTGCCGCGCCACGGTGAAACCAGTACCCCAGTCCCTTCAGGGACTGTGCGGGCGCACGACGTTGCCCGCTGGTGCGCGGGCAACGGCTGGCCGGTTCACCCATTGGCCCCCGGCCGGAAGACTCCCGCCGCCAACTGCCCGACATGCAGGGACAACGGGCACCACAACACGCAGGACTGCCCCTGTCTCCCCGAGGGACGCTGGTGCCACGGCTTCCGGGCCGCGACCACCGACGCGGCCCGCATCGACGACTGGTGGGGCGCGCACCCGGCGATGGGTGTGGGCGTCGCCTGCGGGCCTGCCGGGCTCGTCGTCCTCGACGTGGACGCGCACAGCGCCGAAGTCCCCGACCGCAGCCGCCTCCTGCCGGGCATCCCCATCCACGACCGCGTCGACCTGACGGGCCTCGGTTCCGGGTTCGACACACTTGCCCTGCTGGCCGCCTTCCGCAAGCAGCCGGATCCGGCAAAGGACGAAACGACCCTCCGCGTACGCACTCCCTCGGGAGGTCTCCACATCTGGTACCGGAATACCCGCCCCGACACGCGCTTCCGCTCCTCCACCGGCTCCAGCCCCAAGGTCGCCCTCGCCTGGCAGGTCGACATCCGGGCCGACAACGGGTACATCGTCGCGCCCACGAACCGCACCCCTCAGGGCAGTTACGTCCCGGTCGGCGACACAAGGCTGCCGGCACCCCTCCCCGACTGGCTCGCCGATGAGCTCACGCGAACCGGACACGCCACCGTGCAGGGCTCCGACGGAGCGGACCCCGCAGCCCCCACAGCCACGCCCGAGGCGCTCACGGCCCTTTTGGAGCCCCGGGCGGTCCCGCACCCCCGCCCACGCACCTGGCGCACTCCCAGGACGGCACAGCGCCTTCTGGACCCTCTCCTGGCCGAGGTCGCGGCTTGCGCGGCGACGCCGCAGGGGGCCAGCTTCACCGAGAAGCTCAACCGGGCCGCGTACACCGCGGGAGGTCTGGTGGCCGGTGGCCACCTCTCCGAGCCGCAGGTACGCGACCTCCTGGCGGAAGCAGCCAGGACGGCCCGCCCGCACCAGCCGCAGCGCAACACCACGATCATCGATTCCGCCCTTGCCGCAGGTGCCACCCGACCGCTTCACCCCCAAGGACGCCCATGAGCAGCGCCGAGAGCACGAGCTTCGACGCCACTGCCGCCGCTCAGCAGATGCTCGAATTCCCGGTCCCCGAACCGGACCAGGACCCCACGGCGGCAGCCACGGCGCTGCCCGCGCAGCAGGCTGCAGGACACCCCGCAGCGCCGGGGGCCCTCGCCGTGCACGAACCGTTCGACCCACTCGGACTGCTGCCCGGAATGCTCACCGACCGGGGCAACGCCAAGCTGTTCGCCCAGCTGTACGGGGATCAGTTCCGCCACGTCGAGGGCCTGGGCTGGTACTCCTGGGACCAGTACCGCTGGAAGCGCACCGGCGGCGAGAAGGCCGCCCTGTGGGCCGCCGGGGACATGGCCGAGCAGATGCCCGCCCAGGACCCGCGCGGCTTCTTCAGCGACCGCGAGCTGTATGCCCACCGCAAGCGCACCATGTCGACACCAGGCATGAAGGCGCTGCTCACGCAGGCCAAGGCGTCCCCGGCGCTCACCCTCGACCCGGACGTCCTGGACGGCGACGCGTACGCGCTCTGCACCCCCGAAGGGGTCGTCGACCTCCAGACGGGTGACATGCGCAAGCCCAATCCGGTGACCGACCGGCACTCGCGGGCGACCAGCGTCGCCCCGGAGAACATGCCGACGCCCCGCTGGCACAAGTTCCTCCACGACACCTTCGGTGCCGACGACAAGGGTGTGGAGACCATCCGGTTCCTGCACCTGCTGCTCGGTTACTCGATCACCGGGGACGTCGGCGCGCAGGTCCTGCCGTTCCTCTTCGGCGCGGGCGCCAACGGCAAGTCCGTCCTGCTCGACGTGATGATCCAGATCCTCGGCGACTACGCGGACGCCGCGCCGCCCGGCTTCCTCATGGAGAAGGGCAAGTTCTCCGAGCACTCCACCGAGCTCACCGAACTGCACGGCCGCCGCATCATGGTCTGCTCCGAACTCAAGCCGAACGACAAGTTCGACGAGTCCCGGGTCAAGCTCCTCACCGGCGGCGACCGCATCAAGGCCCGCCGGATGCGCCAGGACTACTTCTCCTTCGCCCCCACCCACAAGCTGTGGCTGCTCGGCAACCACCGCCCCGAGGTCGGCACCGGCGGGCACGCCTTCTGGCGGCGCATCCGCCTCATCCCGTTCGAGCGCGTGGTCCCCAACAAGCACAAGATCGACAACCTGGCGTTCGAGCTCGTACGGGACGAGGGCCCCGGCATCCTCCACTGGCTCATCGAGGGCGCGATGAATTATCTGGAGACCCGGGATCCGCTCACCGGTCCTGATTCCGTACGCATGGCCACCGAGGCGTACGAGTCGACCGAGGATCACATCGGCCGCTTCCTGAAGGAGTGCTGCATCAAGAGTCCGCCCACCGCCAACGGGCACGACCGCGCCTCCGACCTCCGCGTCGAGCAGGGCGTGCTGTACGCCGAGTACGGCACCTGGTGCAACGCCAGTGAGGGAATCAGGCCTGC
Organism: Streptomyces sp. NPDC048442; assembly: GCF_040651475.1. Taxonomy (NCBI): domain Bacteria; kingdom Bacillati; phylum Actinomycetota; class Actinomycetes; order Kitasatosporales; family Streptomycetaceae; genus Streptomyces; species Streptomyces sp. NPDC048442. The sequence continues at coordinate 121,081 of NZ_JBEZKB010000012.1, read as the reverse complement.
GACCTCGCGTTCCTTCGCCAGCCGCATCCGTCAGGAGCTCGGTCTCGCCTCGCCGAACGACATGATGAAGTCCAGCGGAAAGAAGTACTACCCGGGTCTGGGCCTGCTCTCCGACGAGGACGACCCCGCCGTTTCCGGACTCGTTTCCGGTTCTTCGAACGGTGCGGCAACCACATGACGCCCATTCGTGCACTGTGCCGCGACACCGGGCAGCCTTACGATGGGTACCGAGCCTCCGGGCAGACGCACAGACGGGGCCCGAAGAGTGGACCCGGCCCGGGGCGAGAAAACCGAGGCCGGTGCGTGGCCGGACACAACGAGGAGGGGCTTCAGCCATGAGCTCGCTACTGAACGAGAGCGATCTCGCCCACGAGAATGCGGTGGTGTGGCTGGAAAGCCCCGACGACCTCGACTACGTCCGCCAGGCGCTCGACAAGACCCCACGCCGCCGCGGTAAGCCGCGCTACGCCCGTGACGGCCGCCTCGTCGGCTACACGGAGCTAGACGAGCACGCCGAGGCCGACCCGGACAGCGGCCTGCACAAGCGCCGCGTCTTCTTCCTGCTCCCGCACGACCGGGACACCGCACCCGGCGGGTACTACGCGGAGGGCGCCCCCGGCGAGGCCGTCGACCCGCGGACGATCGACCCGCAGAAGGTCGGCGAGAAGACCCCGCGTTCGCAGCAGGGGGCTTCGGCAGCGGCCATAGCGATGCCGTGAGGTTCTGAGGGCACGGCTGCCGGGTTCTTCGCCGCGGCGCACATCAAGGTGGCGGCGGACCGCGTGCGGCCGGGCGAGCGGGGGAAACTGGGGCGGTGACCACCGCTCCGGCCCAGCCGCCGTACCGTGACCGCGACCGTCCAGCTCTTGGGCGCGGCGTTTCCACTCTCATCCCGTCCGGGCCCGGTGGCCCCGCCCCGGATTCCGCTGCGGACCGGGCGCGGGCGGCGCTGGCAGGAGTGCGGACGGTTCCCGTACATGCAGGGGTGCTGGAGGCCGCGATCGTACTGCTGGACGAACGAGCCCGGGTCAGCGACGACGAGACCGAGCGTGCGGCGGCGGGTGCGACGGTGGCGATGCTGCGGGCGGCCTTGGGGTGAGGTGCAGCAGTTTTTCGCGGTGTTCTTCCTGGTGTTTGACGTGGTGCTTGTCGTGCTGCTTGTCGTGGTGCTTTTCCCGGTGCTGCGAACGCGTGGGCCGTCAGAGGGCGGAGCTCTGCGTGGCGGCGCCGTGCAGAGCGGTGTGGACAGTGCGGGTGATGAAGTCGGCTTCCAGAGGGAGCTGGCGGAAGACGATCTGTACCCAGGCGGCTCCGGCGAGCATGTCCATCAGGAGGGCCGGGTCGGTGTCGGGGGCGAGTTCTCCGCGAGCGACGGCGCGGGTGAAGACCGGTTGTTCCTGGGCGAGCCGGTCGGCGAAGAAGTTCCGTGCGTGGGAGGCCAGCTCGGGGCTGTGGGTGGCTGCGCCGAGTGCCGCGATCGCGATGTCGGAGGTGGGCGGGACGGTGAGCAGTTGGACGAGGGAACCCAGGAGGGCCTCCAGGTCGCCCTGGAGGGTGCCCGTGTCGGGGAGCGGGAAGCCGAGCTGGGTGCCGTTGACGAGTGCTGCGCCGAGCAGAGCGCCTTTGGAGGGCCACCAGCGGTAGAGGGTGGTCTTGTTGACTCCGGCGCGGTCGGCCACGCCCTCGACGGTCAGGCCCTCGTACCCCTTCTCGCGGAGGAGGTCGAGCGTGGCGTCGAAGATCTCCTGGGATTTGCGGGGGGTGTTGATGCGCTTGCGTGGGGGCTGCTGCCCCCGCTGGGCCGGGGCCGGCTCGCTTGAAGGGTCCCGATTTTCGTCGCTCATGGTGGTCGACAGTAGCAAGGCAGGGAACTAGAAAACAACGCAACGTTGCATTTGGTGTTAGCGTGCCCGCCATGGAACTCCAAGCCTCGGCGCTGCCCCTTGTCTTCGTGCATGGCACCCGTGTCAGCGGCACGATGTGGCATCCGGTCATGGCGGCCGTCGACGACCGTGCCGATTCCTGCATCGCCACCCCTACCGAATCCCGTCGCCGGATGGCGGCACCCGACCTGCCGGGTCACGGGCGGCGGCGCGGTGAATCCTTCACCATGGACGCCGCCGTCGAGGCGGTGGCCGACGCCGTCGACGAACTCGGTGGGAAGGCCATGCTCGTGGGCCTCTCCCTCGGTGGATACGTCGCCATCGCCACCGCCGCCCGACACCCTGACCGGGTGGCGGGCCTGCTCGCCATCGGCTGTACGGCCGCGCCCCGCGGAGCGTACGCAACCTTCCTCCGGCGGCAGTTCCGGCTGGCGACCAGGCACGCTGGGACTGCCGAGCGCCTCAGCGTCCGCGGCTTCCGCCGGATGCTTCCCCCGCCCGCGGCGGAGGCCATGAGCGCGGGAGGCCTGTCCTGCGAGGTCATGGCCGACGTGGCGGACGCCGTCACCGGCATGGACCCGATCGCCGCACTCGGCGCCTATCCCGGTCCGGTCTGGCTGGCCAACGGCGCCCGCGACCCCTTCCGCAGCGACGAACGCGCCTTCCTCGCCGCCTGCCGCGACGGCCGCCTCACTGTCTGGCCGGGCCTCGGCCACCTCACACCCCTGGCCGACCCGCAGGCGCTTGCCCGTACGGTGCTCGACGCGGCGACGGTCGCGGGGCACCTGAACCGAACGGCTTCGGGCCTCAGGTCAGGATGAGAAGTGTGGCGAGAGCAGGGCCGAGTGCTCCGCCGAGCTGGTAGCAGAGGACGAAGAGGCCGAGCGCGGCCGGTCGTTGGGCGGCCGGGGCCTGCCGGCCCGCGTGTACGGACAGGACGGCGTTGCTGCCGGTGGGCGAGGACCTGGCACGAAAACTGCGCCGCCTGCTGATCTTCCTCGGCGACACCACCATCAAGTAGACCCGCCCTCGTCGGGGCGGGTCTGGGGGTTGTCGGTGCGTGGGGGGCGGGGGAGGATCGGCAGGCTGGTCAATGGGTTGGCCAGTTCCGGGTGCGGAGGGGGTAGTTGTGTCGGAGGCCAAGGACGAGCTCGACCGGTTGATGCGGGTCTTTCTCGGGGCGTTTGCCAATACGGGTGGCTCCCGGGCCGATGTCGGTGCCGTTCGGGAGGTGTTCATTCCGCAGGCGATGATCATCAAGAACGTCGGTGGCGAGCTTGTGGTGTACGACCTTGAGGGGTTCATCGAGCCCCGGGAGAAGCTCCTCGCCGGGGGGACGCTGACGGAGTTCTCCGAGTGGGAGGTCGCCGAGCGGACCGAGATCTTCGGGTCGATCGCGCACCGGTTCAGCGAGTACGGCAAGTCGGGGTTTCTCGACGGTGAGTGGTTCGAGGGTGCGGGGCGGAAGACCACTCAGTTCGTGCGGACGCCGGAGGGTTGGCGGATGAGTTCCATGGCGTGGGACGACGTGTAGGGGGAGTCGGCCGACCGCGTCGCGGACGAGGCGGGGTTCGCCGTGCTGCACGCCCCGGTTCACCGCCAGGGGATGTTCCGCCAGGGGCTTCCCTCGTGCTCCGTCAGAAGGCGGTGGGCCGTGACGTTCTGCTCGTAGAACGTGCCGTACTCCTCCTCGTCGAAGCGCAGCACCCTGCCCAGTGCGTAGCCTGCCGAGAAGGATTCCCAGGAGTGGTACGCGGACTTGCTCAGGGCGCCCGCGTACACGATGGCCTGTTCCGCTTCGGGCGGGGCGCAGTAGCGGGCCGACAGCCCCCAGCGGGCCAGGTTCACCGCGCGGCCGTAGTCGTAGGCGACCGTCGTCGACACCCGGCCGTCCGGGGGCAGCAGGCCGTCGGCGCGGAAGCGGGCCTCGTAGCGCAGGATACGGCGGACCAGTTCCTCCATGGACTTGATCGCGTCGTGCCCCTGGCCGTTGTCGTGCAGGTGTCCGGCGGCGGTTTCGCGCCACAGATCGGGGGAGGGGAGCTCGCCGCCGAGTCTCATGCGCAGGACTTCGCGGACGCGCAGGGCGAAGTCGGGTTCGTACGGGCTGTTGCGGGCTTTCAGGAGGAAGTCCAACTGATGCCGCCAGGTGGGATGGTCGGTGACGCCCCAGGTATCACGGAGCAGGGCGCGCTCCTTGAGGTAGTCGCGGCAGACCGAGCCCACCTCGTTCCACGGCACTCCGTTGCCCACCGCCAAGTGCACGCCGCAGGCCAGGCCGTACGCGAGAGGGCCGTGCAGTGCGCCGTGCCGGATGGCGAGGAGACGGTTGCGGGAGGGGGTGTCGTGCTCGGCGAAACAGCGCAGCCAGTGCGCGCGGTGTGGGGGTGTGGAGGGGAGCAGGAGCTGGGCCGGGGTGCCGATGTTGACGGCGAGGAGCTGGTGCGGGTCGGTCCAGTCGAACTCGGCGATCCACTTGAGGGACACCCCGTGGAACACCATGTCCGGGTGCCACGGCGGCAGCATCCCGCGCGTGAGTACGGGTTTGCAGTTGCGGCCCGCCGGATCCGGGTGCGGGCGCCAGTACACCCAGTCGGGGTCCGCGTCGATCTCGGCCCGTGAGGTGGGGATGTACAGCTCGGCGCCCGCGAGGACGCGTATCTGGGCGTCGACGTCGCCGCGCAGTCCCGCTTCGTGGAGCAGGAGTTCGGTCTCGGAGGGAGGGATCCAGGCCGTGGGAGCCATGGGGGTCGGGGGAGTTGTGGGCTGGTGGGGGGAGTGGGGGTTCATGACCACGGGATGTTCCGGTAGGGGCCGGTGGGGTCCTGGGTGAGGATGCGGTGCTGGATGAGGGACTCCTGGTAGGTGCGGCCCGCGATTTCGGTCCCGTCCCCGTCGAAGTGCAGCAGCCGGGTCAGGGCGTAGCCCAGGGAGAAGGCGGCCCAGGAGGTGTACGCCCGACGGGCCGCCTCGTCGATGGTCAGCACGGCCTGTTCGGCTTCCGGCGGTGAGATGTAGCGGGCGCCCAGGGCCAGTCGTACGACATTGACCGCGCGCCCGAAGTCGAAGGCGGCGAGGGTGTCGATCCGTTCGTCGGGCGCGAGGGCGCCGTCCGCCCGGAACCGCTCCTCGTACCGCAGGACGGTCCGCACCGTCATCACCGCCTCGGCCAGGTCGGCCGTAGACGCGTCGTGCCTGCTCAGCGTGGCGGTGACGGTGGCCGACCACTCCTCGTACGAAGGGACACGCTCCAGCCGTCGTACGAGCGTCCGCCTGGTATGCAGTACGAACTCCTGGACGCGGCCCACGAGCCGGGTGGCCAGCAGCTCGTCGAGCTTCTCCCGGTAGTCGGCACGGTTGTGGACGCGCCAGGGGCTGCGGAGGCGGTCGATGTCGGTGGCGTAGTCCTCGTAGGCGGCGCCGAGCTGGTTCCAGACGAGGCCGTTGTGGACGGCCAGTTGGGCGCCGAGAGCGAGGCCGCGGGCGAGGGGGCCGTGCAGGGGACCGCCGCTGTGCGTGAGGAGCCGGCCGCCCTGCTGCCCGCCGGTGCGGGCGCAGGCGTCCTCCCAGGCCTTGCGGTGCTTGGGGCGGGCGTCGAGCGTCATGGCGAACGGGGAGCCGTGGTTGACCGCGAGCAGCCACTTGTTGTCCGGCCAGATGCGGCCGAGTTCGGCGAGCGTGATCTGCCGGAACACCCATTCCGGATGCCAGGGCGGCAGCATGCCGGGGGTCAGAACGGGGATGTATGTACGGCCGGTGGCGGGGTCGCGGTGGGTGGGGAGGGGCGGGGTGTAACCGGGGGTGTCGGCGTGGAGGCGGGGGACGAGGAGGTAGAGCCGGGTGCAGGAGAGGATGTCCAGGACCTCGTCCGGGCGGGGGCTTTCGCTTCCGGTTCTGTTTCTGCTTCCGGTGCCGCTTCTGGTCCCGTGGCCGGGCTCGTACGCCGCGTGCAGTCTGCGCTCGATTTCGGTCGGCGGTGTCGCCCCGCGGGCGCCTGCCGCTGGTTCCGCTTCCGGTCCTGTACCCGTCCCCGTGATCACTCGCCGATCCTACGAAACCTGTGCGGAGCCGGTGCGCGTGGCACTGGCCGTGCCCGTGCGCAGCGCACGGTGGGCCGGAAACTTCGTGGTCACAGCGGTGGCGTTGTGACAGGCTCCCCGCTGTGACCAGCAACGACAGTAACGACGGCACCGGCGGCACCGCCGGCACCGGCGGCATCCGCATCACCCCGTTCGCCGAGCGGCCGGCGCTGATCGGCCGGGCCTACGAAATCGCCGACACCTGGCCGGAGTTCACCTCCCACGAACCGGTCGTCAGGGCGCTTCTCGGCTGGGTGGTCGAGGAGTTCCCGGAGTACTGCGTGGTGGCCACCGATGGTGACCGCGTCGTCGCGCGCGGGTTCAGCGTGCCCTTCAACGCGGTGCTCGAAGGCCGTGAGGAGATGCCGGACCGGGGCTGGGACCAAGTGCTGCTGTGGGCGTTCGCGGACCGCAGGCAAGGGAACTCGCCCACGGTCGCCAGCGCGCTGGAGATCACCGTGGACGCCGACTACCTCGGCCGCGGTCTGTCGTACCGCATGCTCGCCGCGATGCGCGAAGCCGTCGGCAGCCAGGGCCACGACACACTCCTCGCCCCGGTACGCCCCAACGCCAAGCACCTTTGGCCCCGCGTTCCCATGGCCGCGTACCTCGAAGGCCTCCGTGCGGACGGGCTTCCGGCCGACCCGTGGGTACGTGTCCACGTCAAGGTGGGCGGCACCGTCGAGAAGATCGCGCCCGCGTCGATGACGGTCAGCGGCTCCCTCGCCGAGTGGCGGCGGTGGACCGGCCTGCCCTTCGACCGGGACGGGGAGATCGAGGTTCCCGCCGCGCTCGTCCCGGTGCAGTGCTCGCTCGTCCACGACCGTGCCGTGTACGTCGAACCGAATGTGTGGGTACGTCACCGGGTGTCGCACCGCGCCGAATAGGCGCTGGGTACGCGCCCGGTGGCCGTCCGACGACCGTCCGGTGGCTGTCCGGTCGCCGTCCGGGTGACCTCCCGGCGAGTGCGTCCGGGGGTGCCGGTCAGCCGGGCATCCGCCGGGCCGCCCGCGCACCCGCCGGTCAGCCGCGCACCCGCCGGGCCGCCCGCGCCGCCGTCTCCCGCAGCCAGATGTGGGCCGGGTCGTGGGTGTGGACCGGGTGCCACCACATCGCCTCGCGCACCGGCACCGCTTCGAAGGGGCAGGGGAGGATGCGTACTGCCGCCGGGCCCGCCACCCGTCGTGCCAGCCGTTCCTGGATCATCGCGACCCGGCGCGTTCCCTCCACCAGGTACGGCAGCAACTGGAAGGTCTGGACCGAGACCTCCACCCGCGGGCTGACCCCGATCATGCTCAACTGCCGCGCGGCCGGTGCGTCGTACGGGCGCTGGTAGACCGCCCACGGCAGCCGGGCCAGGTCGTCCAGGGTGAGCTCCGTGCCGATCTCCGGGTGGTCGTCGGCGACCAGGCACACCCACCGGTCGGTCAGCAGGTCCACGGAGGGGAAGCCGTCGATGATGGCGTGCGGCATCAGCAGGCCGTCCACGGAGGTCAGTTCGGCCGCGGTGTTCTCGACCACGGCCGGAGTGCTCTGCCGGAAGGTGAGGCGGACATTCGGGGCTTCGTCGTGCACGAGACGGCTCAGCGCGGCGCCGAAGACCGCCGCCCCGTAGTCCGAACCGAGCAAGGTGAACTCCCGAGTCTCGGTCGCCGGGTCGAACTCCGCCTGGCTGCTGAAGACCCTGTCGAGGAGGTCGCAGGCGGTGGCACTGCGGTCGTGCAGGACGACGCCGAGCGGGCTGAACCTCGCGCTCACCGCGGAGATCAACGGCGAGAGAGTGGGCACCGACAGCCTTGCCCACATGAGCTGGACCTTCGAGGAAATGACGGCCTATGCCTCACGCGGTACGCGCGTCGTGCCCGGCGACGTCCTCGGCTCCGGCACCTGCGGCAACGGCGGCTGCCTCGCCGAACTCTGGGGCGTACGGGGCGAACAGGTTCCGCCGCCCCTGAAGCCGGGCGACACGGTCACCCTCACGGTCGAAGGCCTCGGCACGGTCTCCAACACCATCGTTCCGGGCCCGTCCCCGGTCCCGCTTCCCAAGGCCCGCCGCCGCAACCGGACTTGACCGCTCCGGGCTGACGGGCGAGCCGCCCCGGCTGTCCGTCGCCTCGTTATGACTTCGGCCGCAGGTGGTTGCGCTGTCCGTCGTGGTCGAGGATGCAGAGGATCTCGGCCGGGCCGCCGTGGGCTCCGAAGGCGTGCGGAATCATCGTGGAGAACTCCGCCGCCTCGCCCGCCTCGACCAGGATCGTCCGGTCTCCCAGAACCAGTTCGACCGTGCCGGACAAGACGGTGAACCAGTCCTTGCCCGGGTGTACGCCCAGAGTCTCCGGAGGGCGCCTGGCCGCCGGCTGGGTGACACGGATCTTGGCCACGGTCGCGCCCTGCGGTCCCGCGTCTCTGCTCAGCAGCCAACTGGTCACGCCGTGCACCTCGTCGCGCTGCGGCCGGATCACCACGTCCTCGTCGGCAACCGTCTCCACCAGCTGGTCGAGTGAGGTGCCGAGCGCGCGGGCGATCGGGGTCAGCTGGTCGAGGGCGATCCGGCGGTGGCCCGTCTCGATGCGGCTGAGGGTGGAGGGGCTCAGATAGCAGCGGGCGGCGAGGTCGTCGAGCGACCAGCCCTTGGCCACGCGGAGCCCTCTGATCCGCTTGCGTACGAGGTTGTCGAGATCGCCGTCTTGCGTCATACGCAAGAGTGTATGCCGTTCACGCAAGTGCGACGTATGGTCGATTCATGGGAAATCACCACGAGAAGCAGAATCAGCACGGTCACAGCCATGGGAGCGGGCAGGGGCAGGGGAATGGGCACGGGAGCGGGCAGGGCCATGAGCACGGGAGCCATGCCCACTCCGCTCACGCCGATCACTCCGCCGGGACCGACCAGTCCGCCGAGACCGACCAGTCTGGCCTGGCCGAGGTCCTGGACCTTGACGCCGAGGTCCTCCACTCGTACCTCTCCGAGGTGACCGACCTGCTCGGCGAGCTGACAGCCGACGCGCCCCCGCGCCGCATCCTCGATCTGGGGAGCGGTACCGGAACCGGCACTCTCGCCCTGCTCCGCCGCTTCGGCGGGGCCGACGCCGTTGCCGTGGACGTTTCTGAGGAGATGCTGCAGCGTGTCACCGCCAAGGTGCGTGACGCGGGAATCGGCGAGAGCCGGATCCGTACCGTACGGGCGGACCTGGACGGCGACTGGCCGGACGGCCTCGGCCCCGTCGACCTCATGTGGGCCGCCGCCTCGCTCCACCACATGGCGGACCCGGACCGGGCCCTCGCCGACGTCTTCGCGACGCTGCGGCCCGGCGGGCTGCTGGCCGTCGCTGAGATGGAGGCGTCGCCGTTCCCGCGTTTCCTGTCCGAGGAGCTCGAAGCGGAACTCGGCCGGCCGGGGCTCGAAGAGCGCTGCCATGCCGCGCTCGCCGACCAGCACACCGAGGCCGTGCCGCACCTGGGTGACGACTGGGGCACCCGCCTGGCAGCCGCCGGATTCACGGTCGAGGCGGACCGCCGCTTCGACATCCGGCTGACCGCCCCGCTGCCCGCCGCCACCGGCCGCTACGCTCGGGCGACCCTGAGCCGTCTGCGCTACCACCTCGAAGACCGCCTGAGCGCCGACGACCTCGCCGCGCTCACCGTCCTCCTCGACGGAGAGGGACCCGAGAGCATCCTGCGCCGCGACGACCTCACGGTCCGTACGACGAGGCTGCTGTGGGTGGCCAGGCGCCCTTGACCGGGAACGCCCGGGAACGCCCGGGAATGCCCGGGGCCGCCGCCGGGGGCACGGGCGTTACGCGCTCGCCAGCGTGAGCTTGGCAGCGAACCCCAGGAACAGCACTCCGGCCGCCGAAGTTGCCCCCGCCGAAAGCCTCTTGCGGCGGCGGAAGGCGGCGGCGAGCCGGGTGCCGCTGAAGATCAGCGCGGTGAGGTAGAGGAAGCTCGCCAGCTGGGCGAGAGCGCCGAGCAGGACGAAGGAGAGGGCGGGGTACGCGTAGGCCGGATCGACGAACTGCACGAAGAAGGAGATGAAGAAGAGAATCGCCTTGGGGTTGAGGAGGCTGATCACCAGGGCGCGGCGGTACGGGCGTTCCCGCTTGGCCGGCGCGGTGGATTCCGCAGTCCGGGCGGCTTGGGCAGCGCCGACAGTGCTGGTGGTCCCGACAGTCCCGGCGGTTCCGGCAGGCCCGGCGGCCAGGTCCGGCTCTGCCTCGCGCCGTGTACGCCACATCGACCGCGCGGCCCGCATCATGCCGATCGCGAGCCAGGTCAGATAGCCCGCGCCCGCGTACTTCACGATGCCGAACAGCAACGCGTTCGCCTGGAGCAGGGAGGCGACCCCCGCAGCCGACAGCACCATCAGCACGGCGTCGCCGCACCAGACGCCGGCCGCCGCCGTATAACCGGAGCGGACGCCCCGGCGGGCCGCGACGGACAGTACGTACAACGAATTCGGTCCCGGCAGCAGCACTATCAGGACGAGACCTATGAGATAGGTCGGAAGATCGGTTACACCCAACATGCGCGGAGTCTCGCACGCGCGAACGATGCGCTGCCTCCGCATTTCGAATACCGGAACACCACTATCGGAATTCGACCACCCGCTTGTGGCTCGGAGCGGTGACCTTACGTGGTGACCTTACGGCGCTTCGGCCGGGGCGCAGGAGAGGTCGCGTTCGTAGCAGAGGGAGGTGGGCAGGCCCTCGTACGAACCGAAGTTGGGGATGCGGCGGTAGCCGGAGCGTGTGTAGAAGCGGACGGCGTCGGGCTGGGCGAGGCCCGTTTCCAGCCGCAGCCGGGTCCAGCCCTGCTCCCGTGCCCACTCCTCCAGCGCGTTCAGGATGTGTGGCGCGGCACCCGCTCCCCGGTGGGCTGGGGCCACGTACATCCGCTTGAGTTCGCCGATGCCGGAGCCCAGGTCACGGAGCCCTCCGCAGCCGACGGCGGTTCCGTCGTCGGCGCGCGCCACGACGAACACCGCGATGTCCGTCGCGGACGGCGGCGTTCCGGGCTCGCTGTCCGGGGTCCCGTACCGTACGGCGATCTCGGCCCGCTGCTGTGCGCGGAGCGCGGCCGCTTCGGGGTCCTGCCATGCGACTTCTTCGATCCGTATGCCGTTCTTCATGGGGCGGGATTCTGCCCGGCGGGTGTTTCGGGGAGGTGAACCGGGGCGGGCGTCGGCCCTCGTAGCGTGGGCGGTGTCCTGCAGGCCGTCGAGTCAGTCCGTCGAGTGGGAGAAGCTCATGCCAGAGAAGCCAGAGAAGCCAGAGCAGCCAGAGCAGCCAGAGCAGCAAGGTCAGTCCGGTGATGCGGCTGCCATGCCCATGTCCGAGGAAGCCATCCGCGCCGCCAACGTCGGTACCCCCGAGATCCTCGACGCCCGGATCCGGATCGATCCTTACGACCCCGCCTGGCCTCTCGTGTACGAGGCGGAGGCCGGTCGCATTCGGAGCGAACTGCCCGACGCCCTCGGACTCTTCCACGCGGGGTCGACCTCCGTGCCGGGGCTGCCCGCCAAGCCCGTCCTCGACCTGGTGCTCGTCGTCCCCGACCCGGCCGACGAAGACTCCTACGTGCCGCGCCTCCAGGGGCTCGGTTACGTCCTCGCCATCCGGGAGCCCGACTGGTACGAGCACCGGGTCCTGAAGAAGTCCGGGCTCAGCGCCGCCCTTCCCCACGCCAACCTGCACGTCTTTCCGCCCGACTGCGCCGAGACCGACCGGATGCTCCGCTTCCGCGACCACCTGCGCGGCCACGCCGCCGACCGTGACCTCTACGGCCGTACGAAGCTCCGGCTCGCCGCACAGGAATGGCGGTTCATGCAGAACTACGCCGACGCGAAGACCGAGGTCGTCGCGGAGATCATGGCGAGGGCCGAGCGCGGGACGGCCCGATTCCCGATTTCTGGTTCCTCGACCTGACTCCTTGCCTTGACTCCTTGCCTTGACGTCGGTGTCAACGTCTAGCGTCGTACCCATGCGCATCGGCGAACTGGCGGAACAGGCGGGGGTCAGCACCCGGACCCTGCGGTACTACGAGTCCCGCGGGCTGCTGCCCGCCAGGCGCGCGGTCAACGGATACCGCGTGTACGGCGACGACGACCTGCGGCTCGTGGAACAGATCCGCACGCTCCAGGACGTCGGGTTCGGCCTGGAGGAGACCCGGCCGTTCGTGGAGTGCCTGCAGGCCGGGCATCCGGCCGGGGACTCCTGCCCTGCCTCGCTCGATGTCTACCGGCGCAAGCTCGCCGAGCTCGACGTACTGATCGAGGAGCTGCGGACGGTTCGCGAGCGGGTGGGGGCCCAGCTGGTACGTGCGGAGGCCGAGCTTCCGGACGGGCCCGAGCCGCGATGCGAACTGACTCACGGATTGATTCACGGTCCGACCGACTGAGGGGATGGATGAAGATGATCAAGGCAGCAGGGGTGGACGAGGTCACCGACGCGAACTTCGCGGACGAGGTGCTGCGGGCCGAACTCCCGGTACTGGTGGAGTTCACCGCCGACTGGTGCGGCCCGTGCCGGCAGCTGGCCCCGGTGCTCAGCGCGATCGCCGAGGAGGAGCGCGACCGGCTCAGGGTCGTACAGCTGGACGTGGACACCAACCCGGGGACGGCAGCGGCGTACGGAGTGCTGTCGATGCCGACGCTCATGGTCTTCCGAGGCGGTGAGCCGGTGAAGTCGATGGTGGGCGCCAGGCCCAAGCGGCGGCTGCTGCAGGAGCTCGCCGACGTACGGTGACGCCCCGGCGACGCCCCGGCGGCGACCCGGCGACGACCCGGCGACGACCCGGCGGCGCCCGCGGTCATGCGGCTTCCGCACGGCCGCGGGCGCGTCGCGGTTGCCGTCGGCTTCGCGAGCGCCACGCGTAGGGGCGCGTGCGGCGCGAGTAGGGTGGGCCGACATGGCCAGGGAGGAAGAGGTAGCGCATGCCTGAACGGAATATCGAGTTCGGGAAGTTCGGCGCCAGTGGCATCAAGGGCACCGACGCCGTGGCGCGCCAACTCGACGCGCTCGCGGGCGGCATCGTTACCCCGGTCACCGCCAAGCGCGGTCTGATGGCCCGTCTGCACTACCTCACCAGGACCCCGCACGCCCGCCGCTCCGCCCGGGACGCCGGCCTCACCGTCACCGACCGCACCCTCAAGGCCTGGCTCGACGGCAAACGCACCCCCACCCGCGCCAACCTCGAACGCATCGATGCCGCCTACCGAGTGGTGCGCCGCCAGAACGTCGCCCAGCACCTCCTCAAGCGCCTGAACCGCGAAGGCCGCGGCACCCGCGTCGAGATCCACCCCCTCAACCAGTCCCGCGTCGAGCAGCGCCTCAGCCGTGTCATCGAACACCGCACAATGAACGTCCGCCGCTGGGAGCGCATCGTCGAATCGTGGTCGGCCGGCGACCGGCAGGGCCTGGACGACGCCTGGACGGACACGATCGTCGACCTCGGCAGCCAGTGGGGTCAGTACGAGTACGTCACGAATGTGGGCTTCGCGGCATAACCACCCCGAGAGCTCACCGGCTCCCCCGGCCCTCCCCGCGTTGAGCGGCGGAGGGTTCGTGTCCCCCGCTGGGCGGCCAGGCCGACGGCCCGGCCCTACGAGGCGTCCAGCGCCGGGGCGACGACCGTGAAGGCCCGGCCGATCAGTTCCAGTGCGTCGTCGGTGCCGTTGCTCTCGCTCCACCGCTGGAGCACCGTGTTGAAGGCGGTCAGGGCCGTCCCGGCGGCCAGTTGCGGGTACAGGTCGCTGCCCGTGTCGAGTCCCTGACGGGTTGCCAGCTCCGTCGCCAGGTCCTCGCGCCACTGTGCCTGGCGTTCCAGGAACCGGGCGTGCAGAGCGGGCGTGCGGAGAATCAGCTGGACCACGCGCAGTGCCCGGGCCGAGTGGTCCGCGCCGCAGGCGGCGAGCGGAACCGAAACCGCGTGCCGCAGTGCCACCGAAGGGCGCTCCCCGGCGGGACGGGCCGCCAGTTCCGTGCGGATTCCGATGCCCATGTCGGCGAGGAACTGGACCACCACGTCCTCCTTGGACGCGAAGTAGCGGAAGAACGTCCGCTTGGACACCCCGGCCGTCGCCACGATCTCGTCGACGGTGACCGCGTCGAACCCCTTCTGCGCCAGCAATTGCAGCGCTGCTTCTGCCAGTTCGTCGGAGACGAGCTGACGCTTGCGCTGGGCGAGGGTGCTTTCGGGGCGGGTGCTCATCCGGCCATGCTACACAGCATGCCCTTCATGGCACTCAGTATCTTCTTGACACCAAGTGCCACTAACGGCAGTCTCTGCCGCATGACTCCACGCAACGACAAGTCAGCGCAGCAGCAGTGGACCGCGGCCCGGATTCCCGACCAGCGCGGCCGGGTGTGTGTCGTCACGGGGGCCAGCAGCGGGCTGGGTCTGGCCACTACCCGGGCGCTCGCCCGCCGCGGCGCCCACGTGATCCTTGCCGTACGGGACGAGGAGAAGGGGCGGCGGGTGGCCGCCGGGATCACCGCCGAACAGCCGGACGCGCGGCTGGAGGTGTGCCGGCTCGACCTGGCCGACCTCGACTCGGTACGCGCCTTCTCCGACCGGCTGCACGCCGACCGCCCGCACCTTGACGTCCTCGTCAACAACGCAGGTGTGATGGCACCGCCCCGCACTCTCAGCGCCCAGGGGTATGAGCTGCAGTTCGCCTGCAACCACCTCGGCCACTTCGCCCTCACCGGCCTGCTGCTCGATCTGCTGACCGCGTCCGGCGCCGACTCCCGTGTGGTGACGGTCAGTTCCGTCAATCACCGGAACCGGAAGGCGCGCATAGACTTCGACGACCTGCACGGCGCGCGCACGTACTCGGCGATGGGTGCCTACAACCAGTCCAAACTCGCCAACGCTGTCTTCGGCCACAGCCTCCACCAGCGCCTCACCCGTACCGGCAGCGCCGTGCGCAGCGTGCTCGCCCACCCCGGCTACGCCGCCACCAACCTCCAGCTCAACGGCCCCGTCGGCCTGTGGCGGGTGGTCTTCGGCCGCATCGGCAACCCTTTGCTCGCGCAGTCCCCGGAGCGGGGCGCGCTGCCCCAGCTGTACGCGGCCACCGCCCCGGACGTGTCGGGCGGCGACTTCATCGGCCCCGACGGCATGGCGGAACTGCGTGGCGGTCCGACCCGAGTGGAGCTCGCCCCTGCCGCGTCCGACGCCGAAACCGGTCGGCGGCTGTGGGAGATCTCCGAGCGACTGACCGATGTGCGCTTCCCGTTCACACCTTCTCGGGCGGTCCCGACGGCCTGAGTGCGCGGGTCAGGTCGTCCAGGGCGGCGCCGTCCACCGGCGCCGTTCCCGTGAGGGTGCCGACCAGGGCCTGGGCGAGGACGGTCGCGGCGGCGATCCGGGTGTCCTCGCCCTCGTCGCCGGTGACCTTGCCGAGGACGGCGTCGCGTACGGATCGGGAGATGTCGGGGCTGCCGAAGAGCTCCGGGAAGGACAGAGCCATCAGGCACACGCCCACGTTGGCGGAGAGGATCGCCTGGCCTGCGAGTTCGGGTGTCGTACGGAGTCGGCCGACCGCGCGGCAGCGTTCCACCGCCGACAGGAGCAGCGCCTGGGCCTCCTTGATCGCCTGCGGTTTGGCGTCCTCCGCTTCGCCGGTCGGCGTGAACATCAGCCGGTAGAGATGCGGGTTGCCGAGGGCGAAGGAGACGTGACTGTCCCAGGCGGTACGGAGGTCGGCCACCGGGTCGTCGCTGAGCGGGTTGCGCCTCTTGTTGGCGAGGAAGCGCTCGAAGCCGAGGTCGGCGACCGCCGTGAGCAGCCCCTGCTTGTCGCCGAACTGGCGGTAGATCTCCGGCATGCCGACCTTGGCGCGGTCGCAGATGGACCGGGTGGAGATCGCCAGCGCGTCCTTGGTGGCGAGCAGTTCCGCGGTGGCTTCCAGGATGCGCTCTCGTGCGGTCGACATGGTTCCCACGATAACAGTGGCGGATATCAACGCTAACGGCTCCGACCAGGGATTGTTATCGTCGATAACGATGTGTGTTAGCGTTGCTTCCATGAATCGTTCGACATTCCTCCGTGTTGCCTCGGCCACCGCGGGCGTGGCCCTTCTCGCCGGTTGCGGCACCCATGCCGTCGCCAAGGACAAGAGCCCTGTCAGCCAGGACAAGAGCCCTGTCACTCAGGACAAGAGCAAGGACAAGCACTCCAGCGCCGCGTTCACCGTGACGCACGTGGGCGGACCGACCGCGGTCCTGGAGATCGCCGGGGCGCGCATCCTGCTCGACCCCACCTTTGACGCGCCCAAGAAGTACCCGAGCGGCCTGGAGAAGAAGCAGGCCCCCGCGTTCGGCGTCGACAGGCTCGGGAAGATCGACGCGGTGTTGCTCTCGCACGACCAGCACGACGACAACCTCGACGACTCGGGCCGCGCACTGCTCAAGGACATACCCGTCGTGCTCTCCACTCCCGGCGCGCACCAGCGTCTCGGCAAGCACGTCACGGGTCTGAAGAGCTGGGACTCCAAGAAGCTGAAGACCTCGCGCGGCACCGTCAAGGTCACCGCGGTGCCCGCCCTGCACGGCCCCGACGGTGTGGACCGCGGCGCGGACGGCGAGGTCACCGGCTTCGTACTCAGCGGCAAGGGCGTCCCGACGACCTACATCTCAGGCGACAACGCCTCGGTCAAGGTCGCCAAGAAGGTCGGCGACCGCATCGAGAAGGAGGTCGGGCGCATCGACACGGTCGTCCTCTTCGCCGGCGCCGCCCGCACCCCCGCGATCCTCGACAACGCCCCGCTGACCCTGACCTCCAAGGACGCGGCCCTGGTCGCGAAGGACCTCAACCCCCGCAAGGTGGTTGCCGTGCACACCGACAGCTGGAACATCTACTCCGAGGACATGGCGTCCCTCGTGAAGGCGTTCAAGGACAAGGGCATCGCCCCAAAGCTCGTCGACCTGGAGCCGGCCGGCGCCAAGAAGAGCCTGCGCTAAGAGCCGGGCGGTAAGAGCCTGGCGGTAAGAGCTCTGCCCGACCGATGCAACACTTCCACCGAACCCCGAAGGAATTCCCATGTCAGCCTCCATCACCCTGCGCGCACTGAACGGCTTCTCCCAGGAGCTGCCGCGGCTGTCAGCCTCCATCACCCTGCGCGCACTGAACGGCTTCTCCCAGGAGCTGCCGCGGCTGAGCGAGTCGACCCTGCTCCTGATCGACTTCCAGAACACCTACCGCACCGGCGTCATGCAGCTCGACGGCGCCGAAGAGGCCGTGGCCGCCGGTGCCCGGCTGCTCGCCGCGGCCCGCGCCGCCGGCGCCCCCGTCGTCCACGTCGTCAACGACGGCGGAGAGGGCACCCCGTACGACATCCGGGCCGAGATCGGCGCGATCAGCGGTGAAGTCGCCCCGGTCGAGGGGGAGAAGGTCGTCGTCAAGCAGTTCCCCAACGCCTTCCACCAGACGGACCTCCAGGAGATTTTGGAAGGGCTGGGTGGCGGCGGCAGCCTCGTCATCGCCGGGTTCATGACACATATGTGCGTTCTCTTCACCGCGCAGGGCGCCTTCAACCTCGGCCACCGCCCGACCGTCGTCGCCGAGGCCACCGCGACACGCTCGCTCCTGGCGCCGGACGGTTCCACGCTTCCGTCGGAGGTGTTGCAGGCCGCGAGCCTGACCACGGTCTCCGACCTGTTCGGCACGGTCGCCCGTACCGTCGACGAACTCAGGGCCTGACCAGCGCCAGTGCTGCCAGGGCCTCCGGGGCGCCCGGCTGATTCCGGATGCCGGGGAAGGCGTTGATGTCCACAATCAGCGGAACACGCGCATCCGCATCCCCGCCTGTGCCGATGACATCGACCCCGTACACGTCGAGCGCGAAGACCTCGCCCACCCGGCGTACCAGGTCGGCCCAGCCGGACGGCAGGTCGGCCGGTGCCAGAGGGCGGGTCTCGCCCTGCTCGCCGGGCGCGAGTTCGGAGCGGCGCAGGGCGGCGAAGACCTGGTCGCCGACGGCCCACAGCTTGTGGTCCCAGCCGCTGTTCGGGGCGAACTCCTGCACCACGACCGGCTCCTGGGGGTGCCGCTCAGCCAGTTCCCGCAGCTGTACGTGGCTGTCGACGCGGGCCACGAGATCGCCCTTGTAGCTGTGCCGGCTCTTGACCACGACCGGGTCGGCGAGGCCTGCGAGCTCCGAAAGCGCGGCGAAAGTGCGGGTGGGGGCGAACGGGAGTCCGGCCTGCCGTGCCATGTCCGCCATTTCTGTACGGTCCTGTACGCGCGCCGTCGCCGCGGCCGAGTTCACCATGCGCGCACCGCGTCGCTCCAGTTCGCGAGCCAGAGCGAGAGCGTGCGGCGTTCTGGACTTGAGCAGGTAGACGTCGGCGTGCGGCCGGTCGGAGACGGACCGTACGGTATCCGGATTCAACACCTCCACCGCGTGGTCCGGGGCGAGCAGCGCAGTGGTCGCGGCAAGCAAGGGGTGGTCGGGAGCGGGCGTGATCAGGCCGATCCTCATGCGTTCTCACCGGCCGTGACCGGAATCTGTCCGAGGTGCTCCGGGGGCACGAGGGGTTCGGGGTGCGGTCGGGGCGACGGTACGGAGAACGCACCGGCAGCGGTGACGGGCCCCCTCCGTGCCAGCTCCAGCACCGCACGCGCCACCTGCCCCGCCGCGTCCGGCACCCGCCGGAAGCTCGGGAAGTCGTTCACGTCCACGACGACCGGCCCGTCCGGGCCGAGCAGCACGTCCACCCCGTACAGGTCGAGCCCGTACACGGCCCCCACCCGGGCGACGGTCTCCGCGACCTCGGCCGGCAGCGGCACCCGGCGCTCGCGCACGGTGTGCTCAGGGTGGAGCGGGGAGCTGCGCTCGGTGGCGTACAGCCTGCCCCCGACGCAGTACACCTTCAGGTCGACGCCCGAGTTGGCCACGTACGGCTGGGCGATCAGCATGCCCTCGCCTGCCAGTTCGGGGAGCAGTGCCGTGAGCCGCTCCGGCGTAGGCACCAGGTGGACGGAGCGGCCCGCGCTGCCGTCGGCGGGCTTGACGACCAGCGGGTACTGCGACTCCGGTATCTCCAGGAGGAGTGGGGGGCTGGCGGCCGCGTAGGTCGGCGGGACGGGGAGGCCGTGGTTGCGGCCGATCGCCGCCGCCAGGGCCTTGTCGCGTACGCGGCGTATGGCCCGGGCGTCGTTGACGGTCGTCAGACCGGCCTCGGCCGCCGCTTCGAGGAGGGTGAGACCGGGGCCGCCGGACACCGTCTTGAGCACCCAGGCGTCGTGCGAGCCCGCCCGTACCGCCTCGGTCATGTCCAGCAGGGAACCGCCGGGCCGCACCACGTCCACCCGGTGTCCCCACGACGTCAGCGTGCGGATCACCTCGATGGGCATGCCGTCGTGACGGTAGTGCTCTTCCACCAGGAAGCAGAGCCTCATCGATGTTCCCCAAAACCCGCGGCCGTCCGCCGATCCCGTCCGGCGCGCTGTGACACATCAGGATGTCATGGTCCGTCAGGCGGTGACCTGCCGCCCGGCGGTGAGGGGAGGGGCACGGCGGAAGGCCGTCCCTACGGATGGGGGAATCCGTAGGGACGGCCGGTCTGTGGGGTGCGTTCCGCTTAGAAGTCGTCGGCGCCGTTGCGCAGCTCGTACGTCCAGTAGCCGGTCTTCGCGAACTTGTCGGTGACCTGGATGCCGTCCTTCACGCTGACCTGCTTGCTGCCCTCGGTCGGGGCGCCGCCGGTGAAGAGGTTCACATTGAAGGAGCTGACGGCGTGGCCGTCCTCCTTCTGACCGCCGTTGTTGACGCGCACCGCGGCGTAGGCGGGCGCACCCGGCTCCAGGACGACGGCGACCGGGGGCTTGCTCTTGGCGACGGCCGGGACGTCCTTGGCGGTCTGGATCTCGCCGAACGCGATCAGCGGGTACTTCTCCATGGTGCAGGAGTGGCCCGAGGTGTTCTTCGCGGTCAGCGTGATGTGGGTGTAGGGCGGGCCGTCCTGCTTCTCCGCGGAGATCTGCACGTCGTTGTACCCGCAGGCAGGGGCCTTGCCGCCGCTCTTGCTCTTGGAACCGGTCTGGGTGGCCCCGCCGGAGGCGGAACCCGGCTTACCGGAACCCGCGGTCGCGGAACCCGACGTGCCGGAACCGGAGGTGTCGGAACCGCCGGTGCCCTTGTCCGCCTCGCCCGAAGCGCCGCCGGTGCCCGCGGCCGTGTCCTTCTTCCCGGCGGAGTCGGACGCCGAGCTCCCGACCGGGGCGGTGGCGCCGGCTCCGGCGTCCTTCGTGCCGTTGCCCCCGCCACAGGCGGTGAGCGACAGGGAGAGGGCGGCGAAGGCGGTCGCGGCGAGGATGGCAGGGCGGCGGGCGGAAATACGCATGTGGAGCTCCCCGTAGGTCGAGAGGGTGTGCGGCCGATGCCTTGTGCACGGGCTCGGTCTGCTGTTGCAGGAGCTCGTTCTGCGGTGCGGGCATCTGTTCTGCTTTCAGCTTGGGGCCCTGCCCTGTCGTTCCGCTGTTGTTCCGCTAACGCTTTGCTATCTCCCTCTGACCTGCGGTTTTTTGGTTTCACGACTCCTTCACGCGGCTCCGTTTTTTTCTCCTCGGCAACCCGTCAACCGACCCCTTCGCTACGGCGTCCGGAGCCTGCCGACGCCTCTGCCCGGCCTCCTGCTGCGGTTGACCGCACCCCCGGCTGCGGTTGACCGCAGCCCGTGGTGCGGTTGACCACCATTCGCCTCGGGGGGCTAGCACCACCCAGAGAGCGCGGTTGGCCCCATGGTCGTCTGACCTCGGACTTTCTACCGTTGGAGGCATCACCGCACCGCACTTCCACCAGCGGCTCACCCCTTGTCGAGCCGTGCAGAAAGGGACGTCATGGCCTTGCGTCGAGACCGCACGCACACCGAGACGCGCACGATGCGCCCCAGGAGCGAGGCCCCGGCGATCGAGCTGCGCGCCATAACCCGCAGTTACGGGCGCGGCGCCGCCACTGTGCACGCCCTGCGCGGCATGGACCTCGTCCTGCCGCGCGGCGGCTTCACCGCCGTGATGGGCCCCTCCGGCTCCGGCAAGAGCACCTTCCTCCAGTGCGCGGCCGGGCTCGACCGGCCCACCTCCGGCGAGGTGCTCCTCGGCGGCGAGGCCATCTCGCACCTCCGCGAGGACCGCCTCACCGAACTGCGGCGCTCCCGCATCGGCTTCGTCTTCCAGTCCTTCAACCTCCTCCCCTCCCTGACCGTCGCGCAGAACGTGCTGCTTCCGCAGCGCCTCGCGGGCGGCAGGCAGGACCGCCGCCTCGCCCAGGAACTTCTCACCCAGGTCGGCCTGCCCGAGCACGGCGACCGCCGCCCCGGCCAGCTCTCCGGCGGCCAGCAGCAGCGCGTCGCCATCGCCCGCGCACTGATCACCCGCCCCGAAGTGGTGTTCGCGGACGAGCCGACCGGCGCCCTGGACACCCGTACCGCACAGGAGGTACTCGGACTGCTGCGCCGGGCCGTTGACTCCATGGGCGCCACCGTCGTCATGGTCACCCACGACCCGGTGGCCGCCTCGCACGCCGACCGGGTGCTGTTCCTGGCCGACGGCGTCCTTGCGGGCGAGCTCCGCCACCCCGACCCGCAGTCGGTGGCCGCCCACATGGCCGCACTCGCCGCCCCCGCCCGCCACTTCGCAGGGGCCGCAGCATGAGAAACGGCCTCGCGCGGGCATCCATCCGCTTCCGTCCCGCCTCCTTCGTGGGCAGCTTCGTCGCCCTGCTCCTCGGCGCGGCCGTCATCGCCGCCTGCGGCGCGCTCCTCCAGACCGGCATCACCGCGAAGGCCGACCCGGTGCGGTACGCGCACGCCCCGGTGGTCGTCGCCGCCGACCCGTACACCTCGAAGGTCATGAACCGGGGCAGCGAGAACGAGACGACTGTGTCCGCGCCGCTGCCCGAACGGGGCCGTGTGGACACCGCGCTGGCGGCCCGGATCGCCGCAGGCCCGGGGGTCGCTTCGGCGGTGCCCGACGTGTCCTTCCTCGTGGTGCAGCAGCACGGGAAGTCGTCCCCCGTGACGCAGCAGCACGGGAAGTCGTCCCCCGTGACGCAGCAGGACAAGAAGCCGCCGCTCACCGGCGGCAGCATCGCCGCGGCCGGCCCCCTCGCCGAAGGCCGCGCCCCGTCAGCCCGGGAGGTCGTCCTCGACCAACAGGCCGCCCGCAAGGCCAAGTTGAAGATCGGCGACCGCATCGCCCTCACCTCCGCCGGCGGCACCGGAACGTACCGGATCTCGGGCCTCGCCGCCCCCTCGCCGCTCGGTACGAACGCCTGGTTCGCCCCCGGCACCGCCGACCGCCTCTCCGGCCACCCCGGAAAGGCCGACGCGATCCTCGTCATGCCCAAGGGCGGGACCAGTACGGACGCGCTCGCAGCCCAGGTCGTGCGGGCGGTCGGCGGCAAGGCGAAGGTCCTCACCGGGACCGACCGCGGCATGGCGGAACTGCCCGCGCTGGCGGCCGGCGAGACGTACCTCATCGGTCTCGGTGCCTCCTTCGGCGGAGTCGCCGCGATGACGGCCGTCTTCGTCATCTCGGGCACCATCGCCCTCGCCACCTCCCAGCGCGCCCGCGAGTTCGCCCTGCTCAGGGCGATCGGCGCGACCCCCAGGCAGATCCGCCGCACGATCGCCACCGAAGCGATGATGCTTGCCCCCGCCGCCGGTCTCCTCGGGGCGGTCCCCGGCTACGCACTCGCCCGCTGGTGGTTCGGCGAACTCGTCTCCAGGGGAGCCGTTCCGCCCCAGATCACCCTGGACTCCGGGGTGCTGCCGGTCGTCGCAGCCATACTCCTGAGCGTCCTGTCGGCCCTCGCCGCAGGCTACTTCGCCGCGCGGCGCCCCGCGAACCTCCGCCCCGGCCTCGCCCTCGGCGAAGCCGCCGTCGCGACCTCCACGCTCGGCACCGTCCGTACCGTCTTCGGCATCGTCTTCTGTGCGGGCGGCGCGATCATGGCAGCCGTCGCCTCCCAGCTCAGCGGGGACAAGGCGGCGACGACCGCCCTCGGCGTCGTCATGTGCTTCCTCGCCGGTGTCGCCCTGCTCGGCCCGGTGATCGCCCGTCTCAGCACCGGCATGCTCTCCTTCCCCCTCCGGGCGGGCGCGGCGGGCGCGCCGGGCTCCCTGGCAGCCGACAACACCCGGGTCAACGCACGTCGGCTGGCCTCCGCGATCACCCCCATCGTCATGGTGATCGCCTTCTGCGGAACGCTCGTCTTCATGCAGAGCACCGTCCGCGACGCCTCCGCACGCAACGTCGCCACGTCAGTCGTCGCCGACCGGGTCCTCGCACCGGGAAATCTGGCAGGCCCGGGGCTCCCCGCCGCCACCGCCGGGTACGCAGCGGCCCTCCCCGGTGTCGAGAGCGCCACCGGAATCCTCCGTACCGGAGTCGTCTACGACGCCACGCAGGACCTGAACTCCGCGACGGCCCTCGGTATATCGGGCAACCCGGCGCACCTGCCCAAGGTCCTCGACCTGGGCATACGCACCGGCTCCTTCACCGCACTCGGCAGCTCCCGGGACACCGTCGCCCTCGACGCGAACCTCGCCGAAACCCTCGACGTACGCCTCGGAGATCCTGTCCCGCTGCGCCTCGGCGACGGCACCAAGGTCAAGCCCAAGCTGGTCGCCACGTACAGCCGGGGTCTGGGCGTCGGCCAGGTGCTGATGCCGCGCGAGGCCCTCGCCGCCCACGTCACGGCCCCGTACGACTCCCAGGTCCTGATCGCCGCCAAGCCGGGCGCCGAACAGGCATCCTTGGCCGGCGAGTTGAAGAACCTCGCCCCGACCGCGACCGTCACCGACGCGGCAGGGTACGGCGTCCAGGCCGACCTCAACCAGGAGCTCGGCGCCTGGGCCAACACCGTGATGGCAGCGGTCCTCGGCGGCTTCGCCGCCATCGCCGCCGCCAACACCCTCGTGATGACGGTCCTGGACCGCCGCCGCGAAGTCGGCCTGCTGCGTCTGTCCGGCACCACCCGCCGCCAGGTCAAGGGAATGATGCACTGGGAAGCCCTGCTGGTCGCGGGCACCGGCCTGCTCCTCGGCGGCGCGATCGCCTGGGCGACCCTGCTCCCCATCGCCCGGGGCATCACCGGCTCGGGCCCGTCCGTCCCCCTGACGGTCGCCGTCCCGCTGGCCGCGGGCGCGGTCCTCCTGACCCTCGCCGCCACGGCCTTCCCGACCAGGGCCCTGCTGCGGATCCGCCCGCTGGAGGCGAGTGCGGGCAAGCAGTGACCCAGTAGCAGGTGGCAGCAGTACGTATCGGGGCCCGGACCGCAGTGGCGGACCGGGCCCCGCAGTCTTCGCCCGGTACGGCGCCCGGTACGGCACCCCGTGTTGCGTCCGGTACGGCGCCCCGTGTTGCGTCCGGAAAATCCTGGTGGACTCGTGGCCGGGCGGGCTATGCTCCCCGCGATGACGACTTCAGTGATGAACAGATTGGGGGACCCGTCCGCGCAAGGTGAGTGCTGATGCTCACTGAGACCGCGAACAGGGCTTCCCCGCAACCTTCCTTCTGGCGGCGCGTGCGCGAGTTCGCCGTGCCGCCGTCCATGATCGAGACTGCGACCGCCCGCCGTCGTGACGGCGACTGGGCGGGGGCGTGTGCCGCCGCAGGCATCGACGTAGACCTTCAACTGCGCACTGTGGCGCATGCGTTCGGCCAGGAGCTTGCCGCCCGGGTGCGGGACGATCTCCGCGCGTTCGCACCCGATCTGCTGCGCTGGCACATGCCGAGGATTGCTCCCGACGGGTTGCTTCGGCCAGGGCTGACCATTTCCCTCGCCCGGTACGGTGCCTTCGGCGCGGGGGAGCTCCATCTCGTCGTGCGGACCCCGCCGGCCTGGGCGGATGCCGGACAGCGGATGAGCCTGGCACTGTGGGACGGATCCCACGGTAAGGACGACCGCTGGCGCCACCCCCACCCGCACCCCCACCCCAGCCGACGGTTCCGGCTCGATCTGCACCGACATCTGTGGGACGCGCGCAGGGCCGACGAGCTGCGGTTCCGGGCAGGGTCGGGGGCGGACCCCGAGCAGACGGAGGTACTGCCGCCCGGGCACCACTGTGCCGTCGACCGGTGGTCGGCGGAGGCGCGGATTCTGCTCCAGGCCGAGGGGCTGACCAGCACGGATGCTGTTCGGGTACGGGTCGGGGGCCGGCAGTTGCTCCTGGAGCCGGACCGGGAGGGGGAGGCAGCCGCAGCCCGGCTCTCGGAGCTGACCGCCGAGCGCTCCACACTCGTGCCTGCGCGACTGCCTCTCCTTCCGGACGCTGCGACGTGGGTGCTGCCCGATCTCGAACTGCTGCGTACCGGTACGTTCGAGGCCGGCCGCCTGCATCCGCTGGTCGCCTCGGCGCTGGCGCCGTCGGACCGTTCGCCGCGGAGGCCGGACGGGGCTCCGGAGCGGCGGACCGGGGATCCGCACCTGGTGGACTGCCGGGGAGCACGGCACCGGATCGGCCTGGTCGACGGCGTACTGGCCGCGCTCGACCACGACCCCGCCGAGATTCGTCGCGAGGAACTGCTGGCCGCGCTCACGGGCACTCCACTGCCCTGCTTCCAGGCCATCGACGAGGCGCACCGCAACCCACACTGCCTCACCGGAGTTCGCGAACGGCTGGACCACGGTGACACCGCCGGGGCACTGGCCGTCGTCGAGGGCCTGATCGGCCCGGACGCGCTGCTGCGCAACGGCCCGCTGCGGGACGAGCTGGAAGCGGCCGCCCGCCGCCGGATCTCGTACGGACTGTTCAGGGCCGGCCTGGCCGGAAGCGGCTCGGGTTCCGGCTCCGGCGCCGCAAGCGGCCGGATCAGCCCGCCCCGAACGAGGCCTGGCCGCTACCCCCTTCCGGACCGCGTTCCTCGCCCCCGCCACGCCCGCCGCTGACCCACGCCACGGGCACCCCGCCGACCTGCGCGATGCGCATTACCGCGTGACCCGCGTGACCTCCGTGACTTGCGTGACCCGTGCGCGAGTACATCCACCCGCCCCACCTCACACCCAAAGGTGATCAAGCTTGACCGCATACGCTCCGTTCGCTGTTGTCGACACCGCTGCCGAAGCCCCCACCCCCTCAGCCCCAGCCCCCTCAGCCGCCACCCCCCAACTCGACGTGGCCGCCCACCTGTTGACCCTCCTGCGGGACACCACCACCGAGCCCCGTCCCGACACCCAGCTCGAAGCGCTGACCCTTGCCGTCGCCGCCGATCTGCCCGTTCTTCTCTGGGGGGAGCCCGGGATCGGTAAGACCGCCGCGCTGACCCAGCTCGCCGCCTCCCTGGACCTTCCTCTCACCACGGTCATCGCCAGCGTGCACGAGCCGTCCGACTTCTCCGGGTTGCCCGTAGTCGGCGACGATCCTGCGGAGCAGGGGGTTCCGATGGCTCCGCCGGACTGGGCCGTGCGACTCGTGCGGGCCGGCCGGGGGCTGTTGTTCCTGGACGAGCTGTCCACCGCCCCGCCCGCCGTGCAGGCCGCCCTCCTCCGCCTCGTACTGGAACGGCGCATCGGTTCTCTTCAACTGCCGCCCGACGTACGGATCGTGGCCGCCGCCAACCCGCGTTCCTCGGCGGCCGACGGCTGGGAGCTCAGCCCGCCGCTCGCCAACCGGTTCGTACACCTCCAGTGGACGCACGACCACGACGTCGTCGTACGGGGCCTCGGCGGTACGTGGCCCCGGGCCGGCCTCCCTCAACTGGACCCGCAGCGGCTCGTGGAGGCCGTGGCGTTCGCCCGGCGCGCGGTGTGCGGGCTGCTCGCCGCACGCCCCACGCTCGTCCACCGGCTGCCCAGCAGCGAGACCCGCAGGGGCGGGCCGTGGCCTTCGCCGCGCAGCTGGGAGATGACCCTGCACCTCATTGCGTTCGCGACCGCGGCGGGATCGGACCGGGACGTACTGTCGCAGCTGGTCAGGGGGACGGTGGGGGACGGGCCAGGGCTGGAACTGCTGGCCAGTATCGACCGGATGGACCTTCCGGACCCGGAAGAGCTCCTCGCCGACCCGGCCGCCGCCGAATTTCCCGAGCGCGGCGACCTGCGGCAGGCGGTGCTCGACGGCGTGGTGGCCGCCGTACGCAACCGCCCCGACCGGGCCCGGTGGGACGCGGCGTGGTCACTTCTCGTACGGGCGATGGAGACCGGCGCCCCGGATCTGGTGGTCGTCCCGGCGACCACTCTCGCCTCGCTGCGGCAGCAGGACTGGGACGTACCGGCATCGATCGAGCGGCTCGCGGGCGCGGTCGACCTGTCGCGGCGGGCGGACCGGGCCGCGGGCCGGGTCGCGGCCGGCGCGCAGGCGCAGGCGGGGGCGGGGGCGGGCCGATGAGTACGTACGTACAAGAAGGGACGCCGGGCACGGGAGCCCTTGATACCGGCCGCCCTGGCTACGCCCCCGACCCCGCCCTCGACCCCGCCCCCGCCCCCGACCCCGACCCCGCCCCTGCCCCCGCCCTCGACCTCGACCTCGACCTCGGCAAACTCTTCGCCGCCCGGCTCCAGGCCGCCCGCGCCCGCCCCTACCTGGCGACCGCCCTCTTCGCCCTGCACACCGTGGCCTCCCGCTCCGTACCCACGATGGCCGTCGACCGGCACTGGCGCTGCTACGTGTCGCCGGGGTTCGTGGACCGCACGCCCGTCGAGGACCTCGCAGGGGTATGGGTGCACGAGGTGTCCCACCTGCTGCGCGACCACCACGGACGCAGCGACCGGGTCGCCCGGCAACGTGGCCTGACCGGCCCGGGGGACCGGCTGCGGATGAACATCGCCGCGGACTGCGAGATCAACGACGACGCGTTCGGCGACGGACTGGCCAAGCCCGAAGGCGCCGTCGACCCGCAGTCGATCGGCCTCTCCGACGGCGAGCTGATGGAGGACTACCTGTACCAGTTCCGCCTCGGCCCGCGCACCCACCACCTGTCCTGGCTGGACTGCGGCAGTGGCGCCGACGGCCTCGAACGCGAGTGGGACCTGGGTCCGGACGGCGCGCACGGCCTCAGCGCACAGGAACAGGACGCGGTCCGCTTCCGCGTCGCCCAGGGCATGAAGGCCCGTCCCGGCGACACCCCGGAGGGCTGGCGCCGCTGGGCGGAGCAGGCCTTCCATCCGCCGCAGCCCTGGCGGGAGTTGCTGGGCGCGGCACTCCGCGCCGCCACCTCCGGGTCGGGCGCGGGCGAGGACTACTCCTACGGCCGCCCCTCCCGCCGCTCGGCCGGCCTGCCCGGCATCGTCCTGCCGAGCCTGCGCCGCCGCCCGCCCCACGTCTGCGTCGTCATCGACACGTCAGGGTCGGTCAGCGACACCGAACTGGGCAGCGCCCTCCTCGAAGTCGCCGCGATCTCCCGCGCGGTCGGCGGCCGGCGCGACCTGATCAGGGTGCTGTCGTGCGACGCGGCGGCCCGCGTCGCCCACCCGCTGTGCCGCGCCGAGGGAATCGAGCTGGTGGGCGGCGGCGGCACGGACCTCCGCACCGGCTTCGCCGCGGCACTGCGCACCCACCCCCGGCCGGACGTCATCGTGGCCCTGACCGATGGGCAGACTCCCTGGCCGGGCAGCCGGCCCCCGTGCCGGACGGTGGTCGGCCTCTTCGACCGCCAGTACGGTTCCGCCTCGTGGGACGAGAACGACCCGGATTACGTACCGGACACACCACCGGACTGGGCCCGGGTCGTGACCATCGGCTGACCGTGGATTGAACATTTGCCGTACCAGCGGTACTTCGCCGTGCCGGCCGCGCATCCTCCGATATCGTCGGCCGACACATCGAAGCCTGTCAGAGGCTTCGGACTGGGTTGAAGCCCGTAAGAGGCGGACGCAAGAGGCGAGCGCAAGAGGCGAAGAGGTGCGTCGCGTACGCACCGGAGGAGCGAGCTCATGTCCCACCCGCCAACTCCCGCGGGGCTACCGGACGAGCTGCGGCGGCGCCTCGGGGTGTCCGACGCCGTGGTGATCGGCCTCGGATCGATGATCGGTGCGGGGATCTTCGTCGCGCTCGCGCCTGCGGCCCGCGCCGCAGGCTCGGGGCTGTTGACCGGGCTGGCTCTGGCGGCCGTCGTGGCCTACTGCAACGCGACGTCATCGGCCCGGCTGGCCGCCCTCTACCCGGCGTCCGGCGGTACCTATGTCTACGGCCGCGAGCGGCTGGGCGAGTTCTGGGGGTACCTGGCCGGGTGGTCGTTCGTGGTGGGCAAGACCGCCTCGTGCGCGGCGATGGCACTCACCGTCGGTTCGTACGTCTGGCCGGGGCAGGCACACGCCGTGGCGGTCGCCGCGGTGGTGGCACTGACCGCGGTGAACTACACGGGGGTGCAGAAGTCCGCGCTGCTGACCCGGGTCGTCGTGGCCGTGGTCCTGGCGATGCTCGCCGTGGTGGTGGTCACGTCCCTGACCTCCGGTGCCGCGGACGCGGGCCGGCTGGGCGCCGGTGCGGACGCCACCTTCGGCGGGGTGCTGCAGGCGGCCGGCCTGCTGTTCTTCGCGTTCGCCGGCTACGCCCGCATCGCGACCCTCGGCGAGGAGGTCCGCGATCCCGCCCGCACCATTCCACGAGCCGTCCCGATCGCGCTGGGAATCACCCTCGTCGTCTACGCGCTCGTGGCCGTCGCGGTCCTGTCGGTGCTGGGGCCGCAGCAACTCGGCGCGGCCGTCGCGCCGTTGTCGGACGCGGCCAAGGCCGCTGGGGCCGACTGGCTGGTACCGGTGGTGCGCGTCGGCGCGGCGGTGGCCGCGGTCGGTTCGCTGCTCGCGCTGATCCTCGGTGTTTCCCGCACCACGCTGGCCATGGCCCGCGACCGGCACCTTCCGCACGCCCTGGCCGCCGTCCACCCCAAGTTCCGGGTCCCGCACCGGGCCGAGCTGGTGGTGGGCGCCGTGGTCGCCACGGTGGCGGCGACGACGGACGTGCGCGGAGCGATCGGCTTCTCCTCGTTCGGCGTGCTGGCCTACTACGCCGTCGCCAACGCGTCCGCCCTGACCTTGACTTCGGCCGAAGGACGCCCGGCCCGGATCATTCCGCTCGCCGGTCTGGCGGGCTGCCTGCTCCTGGCCTTCGCCCTGCCGCCGGCCTCGGTCGTCACGGGGGCCGCGGTACTCGCTGCGGGTGTGGCTGTGTACGGGGTACGGCGTGCTCTGGCGAGCCGCGGGGCGTAGCGGCCGGTTTCAGTGCTACAGCCCGTTTCAGTGCTACGGCCGGTTTCAGTGCCACGGCTGGTTTCAGCGCCGGCTGGTTTCAGTGCCACGGAGTCTCGTCTCTACGTCGCTCTCCGTGGCTCCCCGGGGTGACCAGACCGGATTCGTAGGCGATGACCACGAGTTGGGCCCGGTCACGGGCGTGGAGCTTGGTCATGGCACGGTTGATGTGGGTCTTCGCGGTCAGTGGGCTGATCACCATGCGGGCGGCGATCTGGTCGTTGGAGAGGCCCTGCGCGACCAGGGCTACTGCCTCGCGTTCGCGGCCGGTCAGTCCTGCCAGTTCCGTGGCGGCGCCGGTGTGGCGGGGCTGGGTGACGTACCGGTGGATCAGTTTGCGGGTGATCGACGGTGCGAGCAGGGCGTCGCCGCGCGCGGCGACCCGTACGGCGTGCAGGAAGTCCTCCGGCACGATGTCCTTGACGAGGAATCCCGCGGCGCCGGCCCGCAGCGCGTCGAAGACGTACTCGTCCAGGCCGTAGTTGGTCAGGATGACGACATGCACCTGGGCCAGGGCCGGATCCGCGGCGATGAGCCGGGTCGCCTCGATGCCGTCGACGACCGGCATCTGGATGTCGACGAGCGCGACGTCGGGCAGGTGCTGTCTGGCGAGCTCCAGGCCCTCCTTGCCGTCACAGGCCTCGGCCACCACCTCGATGTCGTCCTCGACGTCGAGGAGCGCACGGAATCCGCTGCGCAGAAGCGGCTGGTCGTCGACCAGCAGGACACGGATCATGACGTGCGGTCCAGGGGGAGCCGGTCGGCGGGGAGCCGGTCCACGGGGGGCCGGTCCACGGGGGGTCGGTTCGTCGAAAGTCGGGCCACGGGGAGTTCGGCCTGGACGGTGAAGCCGCCCTCACCGCGCGGTTCCGCGCGCAGGCGGCCCCCGAGGGCCGTGACGCGTTCGCGCATGCCGAGCAGTCCGACACCGGATGTCGGGGCGGTGGCAGGCGCGGCGGCCCTGCCGTCGTCGTCGACTCGTACGGTGAGGGCGTCCTGGCGGTAGTCGATCCGGACCGACGCCGTAGTGGCAGCGGCGTGGCGGGCGATGTTGGTGAGCGATTCCTGGACGATCCGGTAGACGGTCCGCTCTACCGCGGCCGGCACGTCCTGGCGTTGCCCCTCGATCGTCAGCGTCGCGTCCAGGCCGGTGCTCCGGGCCCGTTCCACCAGGTCCGCGACGTGGTCGAGGCCGTGCGGCGGGCTGCTGTCGTCGTCGCGCAGCGCCTCCAGGGTCGCGCGCAGTTCCCGGGACGCCTCACGGCCGGCCTCCAGGATCGCCAGGAGAGCCGCCGGAACCGGTTCGCCCCGCTTGCGGGCCACGTGGACGGCGGCCTCGGCCTGCACCTTGATGACGGAGATCTGGTGCGTGAGCGAATCGTGCAACTCCCGCGCGATGTGCAGCCGTTCCTCGTCGGCGCGGCGCCGCGCGGTCTCCTCCCGGGTGCGCTCGGCCTCGTCCGCCCGCCGCTCGGCCTGCCGCAGGGCTTCCCCCGCGGCGCCGGCCGCGATCAGCCAGGCGATCTCCAGGGCGCCCCGGGCCTGTGCGAACGCCGCGCCCGTGTCGTGCAGCGAGGCCAGGGCCGCGAGCGGCAGTGCGGCCAGCAGGAGCACGCTCGCCACGAGGGTGAGCGTGCGGTGTCCCGCCCGTACGGCGGCGTACACCGCGAACAGGTAGGCGACGGCCGGTACGTCGAAACCGGCGGCCTGGTAACCCAGCGCGCACAGGCCGGTGACGGCCAGCACCGGAACCGGAGCCCGGCTGCGGGCGGCGAGAGCCAGACCGCCGGCCACCAGGAGCGCGTGGCCGAGCAGGCCGACACCCGTGGCGGAGTGCTGCCCGGACAGCCCGGTCAGCAGGAGCGCCACCGCTACGCCGACGGCGATCGCCCAGTCCCTGACATCGGCTCGCACACCGAACCGTCCTGTGGTCATACGCGGACCCTAGCCGGAGGGGGCCGCGGGTGAATCCCGCTCGTGGACGAGCAGTTGGCTACCACGTACGCAGTACGTCTGCTGCCGCGGCGGTATCGGCAGCGGCAGGATGCGCCGGCTGCGGCAGCACGAACTGACTGCTCCTGCAGGACGACCGGAGAGGTGTCCGGCAGACAAGCTCGGTCGACATACGAAACGTACGAAACATACGGAAGAGGAGAAGGACATGGACTCAGCAGGGGCCCTCGCCGCCAGCATCTACACCATGAGCGCCGGTCGCCTCGGGGCCACCACGGCCGCCGTGCTGGGGCTGATCGGAGCGGTCGTCGCCGGGCTGGCCCTGACCCGCCCGACCGGCCGGTTCGGCATCGAGAAGGGACGGTGGGGAGCGATCGTGGCCCTGTCGGCCGGACCGGTCGCCATGGCGCTCGGCGGGCTGGTGACAGCGACCTCCGAGGGCGGCCTCGGTACCGGCAATGGGCTGGGCGGAGCCATCGTGGCGCTGGTGGTGGGGTTGATCGCCACGGCGCTGGGCGGGCTGGCCCTGACCCGCTCCCGCCGTACCGCGCCGGCCCACGGCGGTCCGCGGTAGACCGATGCGGTGTACGTCCGTGGCCGTCGGCGGCGTGCGTCAGTGGTCGTCCGCGGCGTGCGTCCGTGGCCGTCGGCCGCGTGCGTCAGTGGTCTTCCGTGCCGAGGGAGGCCAGCGTGTCGCGCAGCCAGGTCAGTTCGGCCCGGCTGGTGGCACGGGCGATGGTGAGGATGCCGCGGCGGAACGGATCCTCCAACTCCTCGGCGCGGAGCGGGCGTTCACCCTCGTAGAAGAAACTGGCCGGCTCCTCCAGGAACTCGAGCCTGCGCCGCAGTACGTCCGCCTGCTCCTGGGGTGAGTCCAAGTGGCGCAGGAACGCCAGCACGGTGAACCAGCGGTTTTCGTCGGTGATGTCGGACCTGGCGGGTTCCCGCAGTCTGCGCCGCAGTTCGTCGCGGCCCTCCTCGGTGAGGTCGAGGACGTGCCGTGGTGCGGCCGCGGATCCGGGTTGCGTCTCACGGGCGAGCAGTCCGGCCTTCTCCAGTCGTTTGATGGCCGGATACAGGGTGCTCTCCGCGACCGGGCGGACGTGTCCGGTCAGCGCCGTGATGCGTTTGCGCAGCTCGTAGCCGTGCAGGGGGGCGTCGTAGAGAAAACCGAGGATGGCGAGCTCCAGCATGCCCTCATTCTGGCGCACGCCGCCGACTGCGTAATACATCGGTCACGTAGTACTACGTGACCGATGTATAGTCTCGATGGTCGGTGGGACGACGAGCCGACGGGAACCGAACGGGAAAATGGAGGGCAGGGCCATGAGGCAGGCGTTGTTCACGGCGCACAGCTGTATCCGCTGGACCGAGGTCGACGGGGCGGGGCCCGCGCGGGTGTACCTGCACGGGCTCGGCTCGGCCTCGACCGTGTATCACGCACACATCGCGGCCAGGGCCGAACTGGCCGGGCGGCGCTCGCTGTTCGTCGATCTGCCCGGACACGGCATCAGCGACAGGCCTGCCGACTTCGGTTACACGCTGGAGGAGCACGCGGACGCGCTCGCTGCGGCCCTCGACGCGGCAGGGGTCGCCGGGGCCGAGATCGTCGGGCACAGCATGGGAGGCGCCGTCGCGATCGTCCTCGCCCACCGGCGCGGCGACCTCGTCTCGCGGCTCGTCGTCACGGAGGGCAATCTCGACCCGAACCCGCCGGCCGGAGCGGGCAGCAGCGGTATCGCGAGCTACACCGAGGACGAGTTCGTGACGGGCGGCGGCCACGCGCGCGTACTGGCGAGGATCGCCCCCCTGTGGGCGGCCACCATGCGCCTCGCCGACCCCCTCGCCCTGCACCGTTGCGCCATGGGACTCGTCCGCGGGACCCGGCCCACCATGCGTCGCATGCTGGAGGACCTGAAGATCGACCGGATGTACGTCCAGGGCTCACGCAGCGGCGAACTCCCGGGCGCGGACGGCCTGCTCGCCGCAGGGGTGCAGATCGTTTACGCGCCGGAAGCGGGCCACAACGTCATGTTCGACAACCCGGCCGCGTTCGCGGCGGCCGTCGCGGAAACCGGCTGCGCGGAAACCGGGGAGCCGAAGCGGGCCAGGTAGTGCCAGACCTTCTTCAGGGCCTGCGGGTCGTACCGGCCGGTGCGGGCGGCGTCTCCGACGATGCGGGGGTCGAGGTGGCCGGCCTCGGCGATCTCGGCGCCCAGGTCCACGTACTCCTGGCCCCGGTAGTCCGGGTGGCGGCGCAGTTGCGCGACGGTGAGGCGCAGGCCGGGGTGCCACTCGACGGGGAACGGGAGGCGGCGTGCGGCGGCCTCCACCGCCGTGTCGCGGAAACTCGGATCCAGGACCAGGGCCTCGACGTCGCGGTCGAGCCTCACGGGGCCGTGTACCTGGGCCTCGATGTAGTCGTCGAGCGCGTCCTGGTCGTCGGCCTCGGCGAGTTCGATGAGCGACATCCGCGAGGCGACACCGAAGGCGGAGGGCTCGGTGAAGCTGTCCGGGTAGCAGAACGTGGTCCGGAAAAGGCTTCGCGCGGTCAGCCTGAGGTGGGCCGAACCGAAGCGCGGCGCTGCTCCGACGGCCTGGTGCCGGAAGTTCAACGCGCCGTAAACGGGGCGTTCGTGGGCGGGGGCGCGGTCGTACGCGCCGCCGAAGATCCGGCTCTCCCAGCGCCACCGATCGCCGCCCGGACGGGCCGTCAGCCCTCCGTTGCTGGTCCCCGTGACGAATTGGGAGAGGTACGTTCCGTCGTCCGCCAGCTTCTCCAGGATCGGCCGTCCGCCGGCCGGGCGGTCCGGGTGGAAGTTGAGCGTGAGGCGCAGCCGGGTGTCGAGCGGCCCGCCCGAAGACAGGGCTTCTACGTGGCGGAGCGCGTGCTGCTGCGAGGGCCGGGGTGTGTCCAGGTGCATGCGGGGAATTGTGCCGTGGGGGGCGGTGGTGGCGCATGTGAATACCTCGGGCGCCGACGGCCGAGCGGTGGGTCAGGATCCGTCGTGCCGACCCCGGCGCCTTCCCCCCACCCCACCCCTGGTCAGTTCCAGCAAGGTGGTGTGCGTCTGCCGGTCGGCCGCCGCGATCAGGCCACCCGTACCGGAGCCCAGCGGTTGGCCGTCGATGCCGGTCACCACGCAGCCGGCGGCTTCGCACAGGGCGATCCCGGCCGCGAAGTGCACGCTGTCGCGCAGATCGCCGCCGTCCGTGACGTACGCGGCCCGCCGGCCGGCGGCGACCCAGGCCAGGGCCAGGGTGGTGGAGACGACCCGCGGCCTGAAGTGTTCGGCGAAGTCCGGGGAGTTGAGGAGGTGAACGGCCCGGAAGCCCGGGGCGTGGGGGAACGGCGGGTCGAGGTTGAGGTCCACCAGGCGGGAGGCGGCCGAGGGAGCCGGCGCCTCGTCCGTGCCGTTCCGGCGGACTTGGACGCGTACGCCGTCGGTCCAGAAGACCTCGTCCGAGAACGGGTCGGCGGCCGCGGCCGCCGTGGTGCGGGATGCGGCGCCGGAATCCACCCGCAGAGCGACGTTGACCGCGACCAGCATGCTGCGCACGGCGTAGTTGAGTGTGCCGCACAACGGGTCGACCAGCCATCGGCGCCGCGCGCCGTACGCGCCGGTACGGCCGCTCTCCTCGCCCGTCACGGCATCGTCGGGCCGCGCGGTGCGCAGGACGTCGAGGATGGTCTGCTCCGCCGCGAGGTCCGCGGCAGTCGCGAAATCACCGGCGGACTTCTCGACCCGCGCCAGCGGCGTCCCGAACATTTCGCGCACCACGGAAGCGCCCGACTGGGCTGCGGACAGGGCGAGTTGAGCGTCGGAGACCGCGCTGGTGCTCATGGATTGCCCTCGACGCGCCGGCGTACGATCACCGATTCGACAGTCATGGCCGTGATCCTTTCATCTCCCCGTGTGCGGCGCCGAGTTGGCGGGTCTGCGTCGAGAGGGCGCCTCGGGGACACTCTGTGGTACGTACGACCCGCTGCCGGCGTATCACCTCATCGCCCCCGCGCGCGCCGCTGCTAGCGCCGCCGTCGCCGCGCGGCCCGCCGCGGCCTCGTCCAGGGGTTCGCCCGTGTTGAGGAACGCGTAGTAGAGCGGTGCGGAGACCGCGGCGACCACCCGGTGCGGGTCGGAGCCGGCGGGGAGTTCGCCGTGTTCGACCGCGTCGGTGACGCAGCCCGCCCACTCGGCGATGCGTACGGCGTAGAAGCGGTGCAGGGCCTGGGCGGCCTGCTCGTTGCAGAGGGAGGCGGCGATCAGGGACTTGAAGAGGCGGCCCTGGCGGGGGTCGGTGAGGGTCTTGACGACGAGGCGGGCGTTCTCCCGGAGGTCCTCCTCCGCGCTGCCGGTCCTGGCGCGGGGGAGGGACTGTTCGGCCATGTCGTCGAGCAGGTCGGCGGCCAGGGCGCCCGGGGTTCCCCAGCGGCGGTAGACGGTCGTCTTGCCGACACCCGCGATACGGGAGACCTCGGCCAGGTCGAGGGCGGTGAAGCCGTGCTCCGCGAGGAGGTCGCCCGCCGCGCTGAGGACCGCCTCGCGCACGCGGGCGGTGCGACCGCCGGGACGGACGGTGCCGGGTGCGGTGGATTCCGTCATTGCTGGCTCCTTCGGCAGGGGTGGGCGTACGGGATGTGCGTACGGGATGTGCGTACAGGAGAACTCTAATCGGAACTGAGGTTCCCTTACGAAAGGCGAGGGTGCTAGGTTTCTGTTCGTAACGGGACTCCAGGCCCGTTTAACTCTCCCGGAGGGAACCTCCCACCATGTCCAGCACCACAACTGCGCCCACCCCGCCCGGTGTTGCCGCCCCGCCACCAAAGCTCACCGGCAACCTCAAGCTGATCCTCGCCGTCCTCCTCGTCGCCCAGTTCATGCTCGCCGTCGACTTCTCGATCCTGAACGTGGCGCTGCCCGCCATCGGCGACGGCCTCGGCTTCTCCCTCTCCCACCTCCAGTGGATCGCCACCTCCTTCGCCCTCAGCGCCGCCGGCTTCACTCTCTTCCTCGGCCGCGTCGGCGACCTGGTCGGCCGCAAGCGGATCTTCCTCGCCAGCATCGGACTGCTCGGCCTGTCCTCCCTGGTCGGCGGCCTTGCCACCAGCCCCGAAGTACTCCTCGTCGCCCGCGTCGCCCAGGGCCTGGCCACCGCGGCCGCCACCCCGGCCGGCCTCGCCCTGCTCACCACGGCCTTCCCCGAAGGGCCGCTGCGGCAGAAGGCACTCGGGCTCAACGGGGCGCTGATGTCCGCCGGGTTCACCACCGGCGCCGTCCTCGGGGGCGTACTCACCGATCTGCTCTCCTGGCGCTGGGCGTTCTTCGTCAACGTGCCCGTCGCCGTCGGCGTCCTGCTCGTCGCACCCGCCGTCATCAAAGAGTCCCGCCCCGCCGACCGCCCCAGGATGGACCTCCCCGGCGCGCTCTCGGTCACCCTCGGCCTGCTGAGCATCGTGTACGGACTCACCCAGGCCGGCGAACACGGCTGGACCCACCCCGTCGCCCTCGCGGGCCTGCTCGTGGGCGCCGTACTCCTCTACGTCTTCTACCTCGTCGAGCGCAGGGCCGCCCAGCCGCTGGTCCCGCTGCACGTCCTGAAGAAGCCGACCGTGGCGTGGGGCAACGTGCTCGGCCTGCTCGCCTTCGTCACCGAGACCTCCCTCGTCTACCTGCTCACGCTCTACATGCAGAAGACCCTCGGCTTCTCCGCCCTCACCGCAGGGATCTCCTTCGGCGTCCTGGGCCTGGGCACCGTCGTCGGCGGCGTCTTCGCGTCGAAGGTCATCTCCCGCACCTCCACCCTGACCGCGCTGGTCGCCGGCGGACTGCTCCAGGCAGTCTTCACCGCGATCCTGCTCCTCCTCGGACCGACCTCCGCGTCCATGGGCCTGCTGCTGCCCGCCACGTTCCTCGGCGGCGTCGGCAACATGCTGGTCATCGTCGGCTTCATGGTCACCGCCACCACCGGCCTCCCCGACCGCGAACAGAGCCTCGCCACCGGCCTGGCCAGCATGTCCCAGCAGGTCGGCATCACCATGGGCACCCCGATCATGTCCGCGATCGTCGCCGCCACGACGGCGGGATCCGTCACCGCGGGAGCGATCCTCGACGGCGTGAGCGTCGCCATCGCCGTGAACGCGGCACTGGTGCTCGTCGGGGTCCTCGTCGCGGCACTGTTCCTGCGCCGTACGGCACCCACCCCGTCGTAGGCTGAAATTCCGCAGGTGGTGAGGGACAGGAGACCGGGATGGCCGAGAAGACGGTGGCCGAGGCGACGGCCGAAGTGATGGCCGAGCTGGCCGGTCTTGAGGACCCGAAGGTGCGCGCGGTGAACGAGAAGCACGGTGACGATCACGGTGTGAACCTCGGCAAGCTGCGCGCGCTCGCGAAGCGCCTGAAGACGCAGCAGGAGCTCGCGGGCCGGCTCTGGGAGACGGACGACACCGCGGCGAAACTGCTGGCGATCCTGATCTGCCGTCCGAAGGCGTTCGAGCGCGACGAGCTGGACGCCATGCTGCGCCAGGCGCGTACGCCCAAGGTGCACGACTGGCTCGTGGGCAACGTGGTGAAGAAGAGCCCGCACGCCGAGGAACTGCGCCTGGCCTGGCTCGCCGATCTGGATCCGGTGGTCGCGAGCGCGGGCTGGGCGCTGACCACCGAACGCGTGGCGAAGCGGCCCGAAGGCCTCGACCTGGCCGGACTGCTCGATGTCGTCGAGGCGGAGATGAAGGACGCCCCGGACCGGTTGCAGTGGGCGATGAACCACTGCCTGGCCCAGATCGGGATCGAGCACGCCGAGCACCGCACCCGCGCGATCGGCATCGGCGAGCGCCTGGGGGTGCTCAGGGACTATCCGACCTCCCCGGGCTGCACGTCTCCGTTCGCGCCCGTCTGGATCGACGAGATGGTGCGTCGGCAGGGCGACGCCGGGTAGCAGCGAGAGCGGTTGTTGCTCGACGTACTCACCACGCTCACCACGCTCACCGCACTCGACGCACTCGACGCACTCGACGCACTCACCGCTCGACGGGGAGTGCGCCGATGCTGAAGACCAGGCCCTGGCGCACCGGTACTTCGTCGATCGGGACGGCGAGACGCAGCTTCGG
This sequence comes from Streptomyces sp. NPDC048442, assembly GCF_040651475.1. NCBI lineage: Bacteria > Bacillati > Actinomycetota > Actinomycetes > Kitasatosporales > Streptomycetaceae > Streptomyces > Streptomyces sp. NPDC048442. Next base: position 81,865 of record NZ_JBEZKB010000012.1, on the reverse strand, counting down.
GAAGCGGTCGAAGAGCTTGCGCAGTGCGACCTCGACGTCGAGGCGCGCGAGGTTCTGCCCGACGCACTGGTGGACGCCGAAGCCGAAGGCGAGATGGTTGCGCACGCCCCGCCGGAGGTCGAGCGCGTGGGGGTTCTCGAAGACGTCGGGGTCACGGTTGGCCGCCGGGTTGAGCAGTACGACTCCGTCTCCGGGGCGGATGACCTCGCCCGACGTCTCGATGTCGGCGGTGGCGACCCGTACCAGGCCCCCGGTCAGGGACAGGAAGCGCAACAGCTCTTCCACCGCGTTCGACCACGGCGCCTCACCGGTGCGCAGGAGGGCGAGTTCGTCCTCGTGGCTGAGCAGGGTCAGGACGGCGAGCGCGATGGTGCTGACGGTGACGTCCTGACCGGCGACGATGAGGACGGTGCCGTAGTGCGCGAACTGTTCGGCCGTCAGCGTCCCCGCCCGGACCCGGCCTGCCAGGTCGTCGAGGAGTCCGGTGCCGAGCCCGGCCTCCCCCGCGTCGGACCGGCGCTGCTTGGCCTCGCAGAGGGCCAGCAGGTACTCCCCGAGCGGCGGTACGGCGTCGAAGTGCCGGTGGAGCAGGTCGTGGAAGCGCTCGCGGTCGTCCTCGGGTATGCCGAGCATCGTGTGCATGCTCGCCGTGACCAAGGGCCGGACGTACGTCGCCAGCAGATCGACGGATTCGCCCGGCGGCCGGGCCGCCCACGCGTCGAGTCGCGCGTCCGCGACGGCTTCGACGGTCGCCCGCCAGCCCTGCACCCGCTTGAGCGAGAGGCTCGGCAGCAGTGCGCGGCGCTGCTCGGTGTGCAGCGGCGGATCGGTGCGCAGCAGTGCCCGCATCGCGGGGTGGCGGTCCGGGCGGCCGAGCGCCAACATCCTTGCCAGCTTGGGGAATTCGGCCTTGTCGCGGTCGACGGTGAGCCTGTTGTCGGCGAGCAGGGCGCGGGTGGCGGCGTGGCCGGTCACCGCCCAGATCTGGCGCCCGTCGTAGAGCCGGATCCTCGTCACGGGGCCGCGGGCGCGCAGGTCCTCGTACTCCTTCGGCGGGTGGTAGGGGCACTGCCGGGTCAGGGGGAGACCGGGCAGGTCGGAGGGGGCTTCGGGGAGGGTTGCGGGGCGGGCTTCGAAGCGGTTCTCGGGGAACGCTTCGCGGTCGGTGTGAGGCATCTTCAGTCCCTGGGACGAGCGGTCGGGGAGAGTTTCGCGGCGACGGCCCGCAGCGGCAGCGGCCCCAGCAGGTCGGCCGGGATGATCCCGGCGAACCCGGCCGCGGACAGGTGGTCGACCACCAGCGGGGCGAGGGACGTCCTGCCGCCCGCCGGGAGGTAGGGGGTCGCCATGTCGGCCACGAGGCAGGGGCACCGGGCGGCGAGCGCATCGGCGAGGGCCCGCTCCTGCGGGGTGCGCGGCGGCTCGGGGCGGGAGGGGAAGCCGTCGCCCTCCGCCGTCACAGGGGCCGCGGCCCAGGCTTGCGGAGTGGTTCCCTCCGGCGCGTCGCGGCGCACCACGAACCAGTGCGGCAGGACCAGGGACGGGTGGTCGGCCAGGGCGGACGCGAGCTGGGTACGGAGCGTCTGCGGTGTGGTCTCTCCCGAGACGTGGGCGATCAGGCGCTTCGCCGGAGGTGACGTGGGGGGTTGTTGCTCTTCTGCGGCCAAGTCGTGGCCGGTCCTCCGGCTCCCCGCGCCCCTGTCCCTGTCCCTGTGGGGCGCTGCGAAGACCTCGGCCGCCGTGACGCCCGGCAGGCCTGCGATGAGTGCGGCGCAGGCCCGGGTGTCCACCCAGGCGTGGTCCACCTGGACCCACCCTTCGCCGAACCGGCGCCGGAGAAGGCCGAGTTGCTCCAGCAGTTGGTGCACGGGGGTGTCCAGGGCGATGGTGCCGTCGGCCCAGCCGGTGACGAGCGCGCCGATGCCGTGCAGGGCGCGCGCGATGCGTTCGCCGTCCGTCACGGAGGTGTGTCCGTGCATCGACAGCGTGACCCCGTCCTCACCGGTCTCCACCGCGAGATACAGGTCGGCGCTGTTGTCCTGCCAGTCGATGGGGGCCTTCTCGACGACGAAGTCCTCCGTGCCGGTGCCAGTACGGAGGTCTTCGTCGGCGTCGGCGTGTTCCGGCCGTGCTCTGGCGAAGTAGTTGTACGTGACGCCGATCCTCAGGTTCATGCCGCGCTCGTGGCCCGCCCCGGCGCGCTCCTCCGTCATCTCCAGCGAGGAGTACCGCGCGAACCGCTGCGCCGTGAGGACGGCTCGGAACACCTTGGTCAGCAGGGTCGCCGACGAGTCCCCGGCCGCCACGTCGAAGACGACGAGGGCGGGCTGGAAGAAGCAGCCCACCGCGGCGGACAGCATCGGGTCCGCCCGGTTGGCCGTGTCCATGGACACCACGCAGCGGTCGTTGCCGGACAGCGCCGACAGGGCGGCGCCGTAGGCCGCGAGGTAGACGACACCGGGGGCCACCTTGTGCGCCGCGGCCACGCGCTCGGCGGCGAACGCGAGCCGCCGGGACCTCAGGGTCACCCGTTCGTACGGGCTCGGCGGTGCGAAGCCGTCGAAGTGCCCCACGGGTGCGGGCCGGTAGTCGGGGAACATGCCCTGCGGGATCGACCGGTAGCGGTCCTGCCAGTACGTGCGGACGCGCTCGCGGTACCGGGAGCGCGCCGCGGAATGGTCCAACTCGGCCTGCTCGCGCGGCTGTCGGGCCTCCGGCTGCGGCACGTCGTCGGGTCGGGCCCCGACCAGGCCGAGGAACGCACGCTCCAGCGCCATCCAGCTCTGTCCGTCGATGGCGCTGTGGATGGCTGTCACCACCACCCAGGCGCTCCCGTCCTCCTCCCTGACCAGGGCGAACCTCACCGGTCTGTCCCGGGCGGGGTCGAAGGGGCGCGCGGCGAGGCGTTCCGCCACCGCAGGGACGTCCGAGGCGCCGCCCACGGTGCTGAGCTCGAAGGCGGCCGTCCACGGCGGATCCACTTCCTGTACGGGCCTGCCCGTGTCGTCGTGGAGGAAGCGGGTCCGCAGGGACTCGTACCGGCGCACCAGAGTGCTGAGCGATGCGAGGACGGCGTCGTCAGGAACGGGCGCGTCCAGGCGCCAGGAGCGGGTGATCTTCACGCAGTCCCGGGTGGCGCCGTAGGAGGGCACGTCGAAGTACAGGAACCAGTAGTGCTCCTGGCCCCAGAGCATCGGTGCTCTTCGCGTCCCGGTCGGTGTTTCGATGGATGCCTCGACGGGTGCCTCGGTCGATGTCTCGGTCGGCATCTCGACAGGTGCCTCGGAAGGCGTCCCGGTCGGTGTTTCGTTCACTGCGGCTCCCACTGTCGGATCGTCAAGTACGCCGGTGCTGTACCTGCCAGGGCGACCGCGGCCCGGTGGCCCGGTGGCGCGGGTACGTCCCGTACCGACCAGCACCCCGGCAGGCGCCCGGCCGGGTCGTGCACGCGCAGCGGGCCGCGCGAGTGGGGCGGTCCCGCGACCGGGAGCCGCAGGCCGTGCCCCAGCAGGCGCGTCCCCGCCGCCTTGGTGCAGGCCTCCTTGCGGGTCCACAGCGCGAGGAACACTCCGTCGCGGTCGGTCTCGGCGGCCCCGGCCACGAGCGCGCTCTCGTCGGCGGTGAAGTACCTGCGGCTCAGCGCCAGGACGTTCCGGCCGGGGACCGGCCGCTCCAGGTCCACCCCGACGTCCCGCGAACCCGTCACCGCCAGCAGTGCGAGCGGGCCGCAGTGGGACAGGCTGAACCGCAGGGCGTCCTCGTGGCCCGCGAGGTGCGGCTTGCCCCAGCGGCCCGTCCGCCAGCCGATCAGGTCGGGCGGCCGGGACAGGTACCGGCCCAGGATGCGGCGCGCCGCACCGCGCGCGGCCTCGAACCTGGCGCGCAGGACCGGGTCGTCGATACCGGCAGCCCGGTCCCGCTCCGGCTCGCTCAGCGCCGTGCGCAGCAGGGCGCCCGCCGCCGCGGTGGCCGTGTCGAGGTCGATCCGCCAGATGTGGACGGTGTCGGTCCTCAACACGCCTTCTCTCCGGCGGGTTTGGAGTCGGCGGCGGGTTCGGGGCCGTCGGCCGGTGCGGGGCCCGTGGCCGGTTGAGAGCCCGCGGCCGGTTCGGATTCCGCGACCAGTTTCCGTACGAACATGGCTGCCGCCACCAGGGCGATGGTGCTGACCAGGTTGGAGATGGCGACGGTCCAGTAGAGCCCGTCGGGGCTGTCGGTCACCGCGACCGCCCAGCGGCCGACGGCGACGTTCCCGCCGAAGTAGACGAGGTTCAGGACGACCGCGCGCCGCCCGCCACCGATGTGTTCGAGCAGGGTGAGAGCGACCAGGACCGGCCCCTCGACCACATAGGTCAGGCCGACGATGCCCAGGTATCTGGCGGCCCCCGCGGCCGTCTCGCTCTCGCCGGTCATCAGCTGCGCGATGAGGTCCCGGCCGAAGAACGTCACGACGGCGATGACGGCAAAGACGACGAAGGACAGCAGGATGCCGCTGCGGTAGGTCGGCGCCAGATTCGCGTGCGAGCCCGCGCCGCGCTCCTGGTTGATGATGATCGCGGTGGCCGCGCCCAGTACGAGCGCGGGCATGATGATCAGGCTCTGCACGGAGGACGCGGTCGAGAACCCCGCCACCACGGCCGCCCCGAACGGCCCGAGCACCCACACCAGGGCGAGGTTGTAGAGGGAGATGATGCCGAGGGTGGCGCCCACGGGCAGGCCCACGGACTTGACGTGGCGGAGCACGGCGGACTGCCACGGGGCGCGCTGACCCCGCCACCAGAGCCCCGCGCGGCGCAGCAGCCACAGACCCGCGGCGGTGCCCGCGACGGCGCAGAAGGCGGCCGCGATCGGCAGGCTGTGCATCCCGAGTCCCGTGCCGAGACCGAGCCAGGCCACCAGCGCGATCTCGACGAAGGAACTGACCAGGGTGAGGACCAGGCCCTGCCGGGCGAAGCCGAAACCCCGCAGTGCGGAAGCACACAGCGCGGGCCCGAAGCCCAGCAGGCTGACCACGGACATCCAGCGCAGGAACCAGACGAACTCCTCCCGTGCCGCGTCGGGCACGTCGAACAGTGAGGCGAAGAGGGGCGCGCCCACGGAGAGCAGGAGCGTCAGCGAGGTCCCGACGACCACCCAGACCTTCATCATGTTCACGGTCAGCGGGAAGACGTCCTCGCGGGCTTCCCTGCCCTTGCTCAGGGAGCAGGCGACCTGCGTGCTCACCGCGAGAGCCGCGTTGACCGCGCTGAACACCATGCCCAGCGGCAGGAAGAGCGAGCGCACGTACAGGGCGTTGCTCCCCATCCGCCCGACCATCGCCACCAGGATCAGCATGGTGAGGTAGCCGACGATCTCGCCCACGACCATGGGACCGGCGAGGCGTGCGATGCGCAGCGTGCCCCGGGCCTGCCGCGGGTCCTTCTGGTTCTCAGCCACGGAACCCGCCCCGGACGAGACCGCGGAAGACGCTGAGCCGCTGGACGTTCTCCGTGCCTTCCATGTACTCGACGCCGCGTGCGTCGCGCGCCAGCTTCTCCAGGAAGGGGTGCTCGAAGCGGGCACCGGGCCCGAAGAACTCCAGGGCCTGCAAGGCCGTTTCCTCCGCGAGCCTGGCCGCGCGCAGCTTGGCCATCGACGCCAGCTGTCCGGCGGACACGTCCGCGTCGACGGCGACCGCGGCCCGCCGGGTCAGCCGGCGCACCGCCTCGATCCGGCGCTCCATGCCGTCCAGTTGGTCGTGCTCCGCACGCGTGAGGCCGCTGCGAGAGGTGCGTACATACTCGTGGGCGGCCCGGGCCAGGCCGACGCCCATGCTGGCGACGACGGGCCGCAGCAGGTTGAAGGTGCGCAGCCAGCCCGCCATGCCGCGCCGGGTGGGCGACAGGTGCCTGCCCAGGACCCGCTCGGGCGCGACTTCCACGGATTCCAGTACGAGGGAGCCGAGTTGGGCCCCCCGTAGGCCGAGCGTGCCGATGGGCTCGGCCTTGACGCCGGGCGCGTCAGCCTCCACCAGCACCGCGTTGACACCGAGCGGTCCGTTGCCGGTGCGCGCGAACACCACGCCCAGCCGGCCGCGTACCGCATTGCCCACGTACCGTTTGGTGCCGTCCAGCCGCCACGGTCCCTCGCCCGCCTTCCTGGTGAGCGAGGTCGTCAGGGAGGCCGCGTCCGAACCGCGCTCGGGCTCGGTCAGGGCGAAGAAGGTCCAGGTGGGTTCGGAGAGCACCCGGCCGTAGAACCACTCCTTCTGCTCCTCGTCCCCGAGGGCGTCCACCAGGGCGCCCGCCATGGGAGCTCCCGGGGCGGCCAGCGCGGTGGCGAGGTCGCCGCAGGCGGCCTCCTCGTAGTACACGACGCGTTCCAGGGCGGTCGTCAGGAAGAAGCGGTGCCCGGAGACGGTGAGCGGATCCGGGTTGTACGCGGGCGGGATCTGCAGGGTGCCGAGGCGGCCGAGCCCCGGGTGGTGCAGCAGCCGGGTGGGCAGGGTCGGGTCGCGGTCCACGTCGAGCGCGTGCGGCCGCAACGCGGCCCACCATTCGCGTGCCTGGGCCCGAAGCAGTTCGTGACGCCGGTCGAGTTCGATCACAAGGTGGCCCCTGGTTCAGCTGGTTCAGCGTGGTGGTGGCAGGCGTACGCGTCGGCGATCAGCTCGGAGAGCAGGGCGGCGCGGCCCGGCCCCTCGGCGGTGAAACCGAACGCGCCCAGCAGCCGCAGCAGCGTCCGGTCGGCGCCGGTGAGCTGGCGGTGCAGGTCGCACAGGGTCGCCCCGTCGAGTACGGGAGCGAGCAGCACGGTCTCGATCGCCGTGTGCTCCGTGGCCGCGTCGGCCAGCGCCCCCTTGATCAACTGCTGCTGCAGCAAAGGCGCGTGGTGCACGGTGCGTCGGCCGAGGTGGTCGACACAGGCGTCGAACAGCCCCCGGGACAGCCCGAGGCGCAGCCACGCGAGGGCCGTGGTGAGCACGTCCCCCGTGGCGGGCGGTACTTCTCCCGTGGCGCAAGCATCAGTGCGTACGACCGCCAGGCCGCTGCCCTCCAGCGCTACGGGAAGTACCGGCGGGACCCCGGAGAGCCGGGCGGCGGGGACCAGCGCGTGGCCCGCCGGGCCGCTGAGCAGCGCGCCCGCGGGGACGGCCCGGTACAGCTCCTCGACGGCGCTCAGCGCGCCCGACGCCCGCGCCGCCGCGCCGAGCGACTGCCGGAACTCCGGATCCGCGAGGTCCGCCGGTGTCGTGTCGTGCCGACGCGTCATGGGTGTGCCTCTCCTTCTCGAGCCGTGGTGTCCAGCTCTTGAGCGGTGGCGTTCGCCTCTTGAGCGGTGGCATCCACCCGGCACAGCCCCAGGTAGCCGAACCGCGCGTCGTACTCGGCGAGCAGCACGGTCCGCGCGGCCCGCCGAGGGTCGGCGAGTTCGTCGGCGAGCACCGCCCAGATCCCGGCGCAGGGCATCCCCGGCGGAGTGGTGCGCAGGTCGACGCCCTCGGGCACGCCGTCCCAGCTCCCGGTCAGACCCGCACCGGCGATCAGCACGGGCCGCTCGGTGCCGCCCGCGCTCTGCGCCAGGTGCGCCAAGTGCCCGGTGAGCGCGCGGGAGACGTCGCCGGGTTCGACCCCGGTCCGCTGCTCGGCGGCGAGGCCGCCCAGCGGGCCCGATGCGTCGAGCACCAGCGCGACCGCCGTGTCGTGCCGGGCCCGCAGCGGCTCGGGCACCGGCCCCCGGTGGCCCACGGCACTCTGTTCGGCGATTAGGACCAGCGCGCGGCGGGCGCCGTCGACGGGTATCCCTTCCACCGCCATGCGCAGCGCGGCGAACGGCGACGTGACGCCCTGCTCGGAGACCGCGAACGCGAGCCCGGTCCTGGCGGTGGACCGTACGAGCCGGCTCATCGACCAGCCGGGGGTCGAGTCGGGGGTGGCGTGTGCGAGCAGGGCGAGGTCGAAGTCGTCGTCGTACGGGGCGAGTTCGGGCAGCAGCGCCGAGACCATCGCCGCGTAGGTCGTACGTCCCGTACCGAAGCAGGTCTCGTCCACCGGGAGCCGGGCGGAAGCGGCGAGGTCCGAGAAGTACTCCCGGTCCTGCGCGTGGAAGGCTTCGCCCGGCTCGAAGTCCCGCCGCCGTACGTGCGCGAGGCGCAACGGTGGCGGCGGGGCCGCGCTCCCCGCAGCGGCCACCCGCGGGGGCACCGAGGTGTGGATCACTGCTCGGGCTCGTCGAGCTGCCTGGCGGCCTGGGCCGCGAGCGAGCCGACCGTCTCGAAGTCGTCGGGCTCCAGCGTCTCCGGGTCGAACTCGAAGCCCAGGTCGTCCTCCAGGCGCATCAGCAGTTCGAGGACGCTGGTGGAGTCGAAGCCCAGGTCGTCGAAGAGCCTGGTGTCGGCGCTGAGGGAGGAGGCCTCCCGGCCGCGCATCTCGGCGAGCGCGGTGATCATGGTCTGGGTGATGCGGGCCAGGTCGGCGGAGGGCCCGGTGTGGGTGGTCATGGCGGTGTGTGCTCCTTGCGGCCGATGCCTTGATGAGGTGGGTGTCGTGGGTCTGCGGGTGTGGTCAGTCGGTGGGGGCGGGCGTCGCGCCAAAGGCTCCTGCGGCCGTTCCGCCGGACGTCTCCGTGGCTGCTCTGTCGGGCGCCCCTGCGGACGCTCCGGTGAAGTCGTACGTCCGCTGCCGTGCGAGGAGGTCCTGGGGCCGGTCCCGCTCCCGCACCAGCAGCGGTCGCCCCTGGTGCACCAGGACTTCGGCGGGATGGCCGTGGCTGAGGAAGTTGACGGGGGACGCGCTCGGCCCGTACGCACCGGACTGGAGCACTCCGATCAGGTCGCCGGTCCTGAGGGGCGGCAGCAGGACCTTCTTGCCCAGCGTGTCGTTGGGCGTGCACAGCGGTCCTGCGATGTTCCACACCTCGTCGGCTGCCGCCCCGGTGCGGTTCAGCAACCGGATGGGGAAGTTGCGCTTGACGTAGGACCCGATGCCGACGGCCGCCATGTGGTGGTGGGTGCCGCCGTCGACGATGGCGAACCGTTCGCCCCGGGACTCCTTCAGGTACCGGACCCGGGTGACGTACGTACCGGCGGGCGCGGTCAGGTAGCGGCCCAGCTCCATGATGAGGCGCGTGCCGGGGCGGCCGGCGGTGAACTTCTCGATCACCGGGTTCAGCAGCGAGGTGAGGACCGCGGGGTCCAGCTCGCGTTCGCCGTCGAAGTACGGCACGCCCAACCCGCCGCCGATGTCGACGAGTTCGAGGGGGAAGCCGAGGGTGTCGGCGATCTGCTCGGCGGCCTCCAGGATGCGTTCGGTGTGCTCGGCGACGACGCCCTCGTCGAGCACCCGGGTGCCCATGTAGATGTGGATGCCGACCAGCCGCACCGAGGGGAAGCGCTCCGCCAGGCCGCTCTGCGCGAGCAGCGTCTCCTGGTCGATGCCGAACTGCCTGCTGGTGCCGCTCATCACGAGCTTGGCGCCCTTGACGGAGAAGCTGGGGTTGACGCGGAGCGCCACGCGCGCGGTGACCCCGCGTTCCGATGCGAGCCGGTCGAGCAGCGCCAGTTCGTCCAGGGACTCGCAGACGACGGCCGCGATCCCCGCGTCCAGGCAGGCGACGAGCTCCTCCGCGCTCTTGCCCGGGCCGGGGAACACGATGTCGTCGGCCGCGACGCCGGCCCGCCCGGCCGTGGCCAGTTCGGTCAGCGAGGAGACCTCGGCCCGTGCGCCCAGGGAGTGCAGCAGTGCGCAGACCGCGACGTTGGGGTTGGCCTTGAGGGAGTAGAAGATCTCGACCGCGGGGTGCAGCAGCTCCCGCAGGCCCTGGTACTGGCGGGTCATCGCGTCGGCGTCGTAGAGGTAGAGCGGAGTGCCGAACTCCGCCGCCAGGGCGGACACGGGCAGGCCCTGGACGTGGAGTTCGGTGGGGTCAGCGGCCATGGCGGTTCTCCTCCGTGAAGGCCGCGAGGCGTGCGGCGATCTGCTGGTCGAGGGCGGCGAGGCGGTCGTCGCTCCCGGCGACGGCGATGCCGTAGAGACGGCCGTCGAAGGTGTGTCGTCCTTCGTCGGGCCGCAGCCGGTGCGCGGCCGCGTTGACGGTGGCGTAGTTGTTGACGAGGAGCCCCTCGGGGGCGCCGGGGGACAGCAGCAGGCCTTCGAGGAGGTCCGAGAGCCGGGCGAACGGCAGCGGGCCGCGCAGGGTGACGGGGTACTGGGTGGCGAATGCGACCTTGCCCTCGGGAATGCAGCGGTCGCGGACGCGCTCCTGGTACGTCGACATGTTGTTGCGGGCGTTGATCTCGACGAGGGGGTAGAGGCCGCCCTCGGGATCGACCATCGCGTCGACTCCGACCGGGCCGAAGTACCCGTCCACGTAGAGGCGTTCGCCGATCAGCCGGGCAGCCGCTTCGAGCTCGGCGTGCTGGGCTCCATCGAGGCGGGCCGGAATGCGATGGCCCTTGTGCACTCCGGATTCGGTGACGGCCTCGCGGACGAAGTCGAAGGTGAAGGAGCCGTCCCTGCCGACGGTGAACTGGTAGTTCAAGTCGGTCTGCTTGGCGACCCAGGTCTCGACGACCATGCTCAGCCCGTCGTCGCCGGTGCGCTCCGCACGCCGGGCTATCTTCCTGGCGATGCGTTCCAGGGAAGCGCGTTCGGAGACGACGAGGAGACCCTTGCCCGAGACGCCGTAGGAGTCCTTCGCGACGGCCCTCCCGCCTCCGTCGAGGAGCGCACCGGCCTCCTCCACCGCGTGTGCGAGGTCGCCGACCGTCCGGCAGACCCAGCCGTGCGGCTGGCGCAGCCCCAGCGCGGTGGCGACCTCGCGGCTGTACGTCTTGCCGTTCACGGCCTTGCAGATGTGCGCGGACGGCAGTGCGAGCCGCAGACCGGCGAGTTCGGCGAGCTTCTCCTCGCGTACGGAGACCCCGTGCGGCCACAGGGCCGGGTGCCCCGTGAGCGCGCCGAGCTCCTTGCACAGGGCGGGGTCCGCGAGGACGTCCTCGGTCACCGTGAGCTGCGGATCCTGGGCGGCCGGCGTGAGGATGCGCGGCAGCTCCAGGCCCAGGGCTTCGAGATGCGCCAAGTGGTCCGGGTCCGGGGCCGACTTGAGTACGACGTGGTCCTGCGGCCCGGCGAGCAGCAGGCAGAACTCGTCCATGCGGTTGGCCATTTCGCGGGTCGCGCTCGCCGCGACCCGGGGCAGCCCCGGCTCGTCCTCGGCCCACTGGTTCTCCACCTCGAAGTTCCCGAGGAGGACCATGGGCGCGTCCGGCGCACCGGTGAGGACGGAGCGTATGCGGTCGGACCAGAGCTGTGGGGGAGTGCGGCGCACCGGGCCCCTTTCAGAACTCATTTTCCGTACACCTTCCTTTTACGCACCTTCCTTTTACGCACCCTTCTCCACTCGCTTTCAGTGCTCGAACACCATCGCCGAGAAAGTCGCGCCGAGTCCGACAGAGGTCATCACGTACCGCTGGCCCAGGCGCAGCCTGCCCTTTTCCCGGGCCGTCAGGTAGTTGAGGAAGGCATCGGCTCCGAAGCAGTGCCCGATCTCGGGGAGGTTGTCCGTGAAGAGCTTTTTGGTCCCTCGAATTCCCAGGTTGCGGAACACCGGCAGCCAGGACATTCGATTGACATTGTGCGGCAGTACCAGATCGATGTCGTCCATGGTCAGGCCGGCGCTCTCCACGGCGGCGCGCACGACCTCGGCCAGCGCTTCCGGATAGACCTTGCGGAATTCCTCGGCCGCATCGGCGGTCATGGACATTCCGCCCTCGAATTCCCCCCTGATCTGCGTGGCGTAGCCGAGGAGACGGTCGCGGGGGCCGTCGGCGCCGACCAGGACGGCTGCCGTGCACTCGCCCATCACCCCGGTGTCGGGGATCACCCGGGCACTGGCGGTGAACACCTTCTCGCCCGTGAGGACCAGCGCGAGCGCCTCCCGATCGCCGTCCGCAGCCAGCAGCCGACCTGCGAGTTCCACGGCCAGCAGGGCCGATGCGCAGGCGTGCTGGGTGACGCAGAAGGCCTGGGCCCCGCGCAGCCCGAGAGCGTCCCGCACCTCGTGCACGGTACTCGCCGGATAGGGGTCGGCCACCGGCATGGTGCGGGCCTGGAGCACGTATCGGACGCGGTGTTCCTGGCCCGCGAGTCCGTCCAGCCGTTCGGCCGCGCGCAGGAGCTGGCGGGCCGGACCGGGTTCCTCGTCGATACGGACCTCGGAGAAGCCGAAATACCTTTCATAAACCGCGATGTGCGCATCGGGAACCTGGTCCTTCTGGAGGAACTCCCGCACGGGAACCCGCCTTTCGGGACAGTAACCCGCGACCTCCAGGAGTGCCGTCAACGGAGCCTCCCCGGAAACTCCGCACGGCGGTACGGGTGTTTCTCCCGGTGCGGTGTGCATACCATTGCGGACATGGTCAACGGAGCAGCCCACGGGGCAGTCAGTAATTTCGGTCGCATATCCGTAATCGTCGGTGAGGAGATGGGGGAGATTCTCGGCTGTGCGCCGCTTTCCGCGGACGAGGACTTCTTCGCCCGCGGTGGCGACTCACTGCGCGCCGTCGCACTGGTCAGCAGGCTCGTCGCCCGCTGGCAGCCCACCGAGGGGCCGGCCGCCGACCGGCTGCAGGCGGCCCTGGTGACGGCCGCCTTCGACGGCCCGAGCCCGGAACGTCTCGCGGCGGTGATCGAGGGGGAGACCGGCTGAGCCGCCACCCGAGCCGACTCCCGTCGGGGTCGGGGGCCGGTCACGGCCGGTCCCCGACCGGGGTGCGGGCAGCTCCCGCGGGCAGGAGCGCGCAGGCACGTTTCACCGCGGTGAGGTCCGGCTTTCCCAGTGTGGTGCGCGGCAGTGCGGACAGGACGTGGACCCGGTGCGGCACCTCGTAGGCCGCCAGCCTGCCGCGCAGATGCGTCAACAGGTCCTCGACGCCGCCCTGTCGGCCGCGCAGCACGACGGCCGCGTGCACCGACTCCTCGCCGTCCTCCTCGTGTCCGAAGACATGCGCCTCCAGTACGTCGGCGTGCGTGCCGAGGGCGTCGCCGACCCGGCCGGGGTCGACCTTTCGGCCGCCGACGTTGATGAAGGTGCTCTTGCGCGCCAGTACGGTGAGGACCCCGGAGGCGTCGATCGTGACCAGGTCGCCCGTGTCGTACAGGCCGTCCTCGTCGAACACGTCCCTCGCGGGTGCGTCCCCTGCGGATGCGTGGTCCCCTTCGGACGCGTCCACATCTGTGTCCACGTCGTCGAGGTAGCCGGTGAACAGCATCGTGGTGCGGACGAGGAGCCGTCCGGTGACGGCTCCCGCGCCGGTCCCGGTAGGTGCTGCCGTGGACTCCGGCTCCCCTTCGGCCCCCGTGGGTGCGATCCGCCATGCCGCCGAGGGGTGGATCCGGCCCGCGACCCTTTCCGGCCACGGCTCCTCGCGGTCGTACTGACACGCGATCACCCCGGCTTCCGTACTGCCGTAGATCTGGTGCACGGGCAGGCCGAAGACGTGCTCCGCCCGCTCTCGGGTCCCGGGCGGCAGCGGGCCGCCCGAGGACAGCAGGGCGCGCAGCGCCGTTCCGCTTCCCGTGGGCGGGGAGGCCATCGCGAGGATGCGGTAGATCAGGGGAGTGCCGAGCAGTACCGTGGCGCCCTCGGCGATCGCGGTGTGCACCGCGCTGACGCTGAAGCGGGGCACGGTGACGATCTGGGCCCCGGCCGTCAGTGCGCCGGCGAGCAGGCCCATCATGCCGAAGGAGTGCGCCATGGGGATCGGGCCGAGCAGACGGTCGGCGGGCGTGTAGCCGTAGGTCTCGCCGTACAGGCGACCGCCGCGCTCGATGTTGGCGAGGTGCTGGCGGACGATCCGGGGCGCGCCCGTGGAGCCCGAAGTCACGCCCAGGATCTCGGGGTTGCGGTCCGGGGCGCGCAACGGGCCGCCCGGGTTTCCGAGCAACTCCGCATAAGGCGTCAGCTCCGCATACGGCGTCGGCTCCGTGTGCGACGTCAGCTCCGCATACGGCGTCAGCTCCGTGTGCGGCGTCATGCCGCTGTCGCCGTCGGGCCCGATGACGTGCCGCGCGCCCACCCGCCGGGCGACGGACCGTTCGGCGTTCAGGTGCGAGCTGTTCGCCTCCAGGCAGAGCAGGTCCACCGAAGCGGCCGTGAGGCCCAGGAACACCGCGAGGCTCTCGGCGGAGTTGTCGAGCACCAGGACGACGGGCGAGTCGAGCCCGGCCGTGCGGCCTGCCCACCGGGCCGCCCCGGCGGCGAGGTCCCGTAACTCGCGCCAGCTCGTACTGTGCCACCGGCCGTCCTCGGTGAGCACCCGTACGGCCGGGGTGTCCGGGCGTAAGGCCGCGTGCTCTTCCACCTGCTGATGCATCAGTGACCCCCCTCAAGTGCCGTGATGTGTCCGGAAGTCGACGGACCCGCCGGTGGAGGTCCGCCGGTCGTGAGCCCGCCCAGGGACAGTCCGCCGTCGACGTGGATCGTCTGGCCCGTGATGTACGAGGCGCCGTCTCCGGCGAGGAAGGCGAGGACCGCCGCGACGTCGTCCGGGAGCCCTGCCCTGCGGACCGGGGTGATCCCGGCGACCGCCGCCGCCCGCGGACCGCCGCCGGGTGCGGTGGTCCGTGCGGTCATCGGGGTCGCGATGAACCCCGGGGCCACGGCGTTGACCGTGATGCCGAGCGGGCCGAACTCGACGGCCAGCGCACGGGTCAGCCCTTCCAGACCCGCTTTGGCGGCCGCGTAGTTGGCCTGGCCGTGGCCGCCGAGTGCGGAGACGCTCGACAGGTTGAGGATCCGTCCCCAGCGTGCTCGCGCCATGTGCTTCTGGACGGCGCGGGCGCAGAGGAAGGCCCCGCGCAGATTCACCGAGTGCACCCCGTCCCAGTCCGTCTCGGACATCGTGTGGACGGTGGCGTCCCTGAGGACGCCCGCGTTGTTGACGAGTATCTGCAGCCCGCCGAGCTCAGCGGTCGTGGTCCGCACCATGGCCCTGACCTGACGCGGGTCGGAGACGTCGCACGCCACGGGCAGCGCACGGCCCCCTTCGGCGGTGATCTCCGACGCCAGCCGCTCGATGCCGGTGACATCGATGTCGGCGAGGGCGACCGCGACGCCTTGCCGAGCCAGCCGACGGGCCGTGGCCGACCCGATTCCGCCGGCGGCGCCCGTCACCACGGCTGTTCGACCGTTCACGGGTGTTCCACCGGTCCCCCCTGGCAGCTCTGAATTCGACACGCCTTTCGGATGGGCTGCGGCAACCGGGCATGGGTGACTGAAAAGAATCGAAACATAGGAGCTGTTTCCTTGACTTCGATTTTGCCTAGATGTGCGTGCCGAGTGAAACGACCGTCACGTTAGAGCGTCCTCGTGCGTAACGTCAAGGATCAATTCCCACAAGAGGCATAGCGGAGCAAACCAGCACATAATCCCGCCCTCTTGGATTGCTTGACTAAAGCGAATTAGTTACTTAGCTTCCAAAGACCTCGCTTGAGTACCGGCGCTGGCCGAACCGTCCTGGGCACGCTCGCGCCGTTCAACCCTCGCGTACCGACGCGTACTTCGACCTCCCCTTCTACCCGTGAGTAGTGGGCGGTCGCGGCGGCGCGCCAGGTACTCACCAGTGGAAGCAGGCCGGTCGCATCGTGAATCAGAACGTCCCTGTGCCCGTTAATTTAGTGGCGCACTTTCTCGTAGCGGATGGTTACGGAAGTCTGGCCGAGTACGCGGCGCTAGGAATGAGCAAAGAAGGCGCCCGGGTAAACATCATCCCCATCAAGGTATTTCCCGAAGGGCTGTCCCCGGGGATGCTCGACCTGCTGGCGCATTCCACCCCGTACCGGGAAGGCCCGGTGCTCTTCTCCGCGGCGCTCGAACCCGAACTCGAGCTCTATGCGCACACCGAGCATTTCGTCCATACGATGTGGGAGTCGAGTCGACTGCCCGCCGACTGGCCGCGCAAGCTCAACCGCGCCAGGGCCGTCGTCGTACCGACCCGCTTCGTGGCCGACGTCTGCCGGTCCAGCGGTGTGACCGTCCCCGTCGAGGTGATTCCCGAGGGCGTCGACCCGGAGCTGTACCCGTGGATCGAGCGCCAGGAGCGCGAGGGCGTGACGACCTTGGTCGTGGGCACGGTCCTGCCGCGCAAGCACGTCGCCCAGGCGATCGAGGCGTGGCAGCTGGCCTTCGAAGGCGATCCGACCGCCCGCCTGATCATCAAGTCCCGGTTCCAGACGGCCAGGGCGCACGGTCTCAGCGTCGACGACCCGCGGATCAGACTGATCGACGACCAGGAGATGGTGCGCGGCATCCTGCACTGGTACGAGCGGGCCGACGTGCTGCTCGCGCTGGGCAGCGAGGGCTTCGGGCTGCCCCTGGTCGAGGGCATGGCGACCGGTCTGCCCGTGGTCGCGCTGTCGTCCGAGGGGCAGGGCGACGTCTGCCGGGACGCGGGCGACCTCGTACTGGCCGTGCCGCCCGGCAGTTGGGAGGTCGCGGACGAACCGGGCTACGGGCGGTGCGGGGTGCGCGGCGTGCCGGACGTACAGGAGGTCGCCAAGCAACTGCGGTGGGTGGCAGACCACCGTGAGGAGGCGGCCCAGCGGGGCGTCGCCGCATCGCAGTGGGTGCACAAGAACCGCAATCTGTGGCACAAGGGCCCGGCCCTGCTCGACGTCATGGAGACCCACATGCGGCCCTCGCGCCCGCTGCGGGCACGGTGACCGGCGGCACGGGCCCGACCGGAAGGGACGGAGCCGCGGCAATGGGCGCCGCCACCGGTCCGAAGGGCGCCGACACCGGCCCGAGGAGCGCCGAAACCGGTCCGAAGGGCACCGTCACCGACCCGAAGAGCACCGTCACCGACCCGAAGAGCACCGTCACCGACCCGAAGGGCACAGAAGCCGACCCGAAGGGCACCGAAACCGACCTGAAGGGGACCGACATCAACCACAGCAGGGAACAGCGACCGGGCGCAGTCTGTGTGATCGGCCTCGGATACGTCGGACTCACCCTCGCCGTCACCCTCGCCGCACAGGGCCTCAGGGTCATCGGCGTCGAGCGCGACCCGGCGGTCCGCGAGCAACTGGCCCGTAAACAGCCCCATGTCCACGAAGCCGGCCTGGAGCTCGACCGGGCGGTCGACAGCGGACTGTTCACGGTGACCGGCTCCGTACCGTCGGGCCTGGCGGCGGACACGTACATCGTGTGCGTCGGTACCCCGGTGGACGAGAGCGGCGTCCCCGACCTGACCCAAGTGGAGGGCGCGGTCCGCTCGGTGGCCGAGCACGCCGTGGACGGGAACCTGGTGATACTCCGCTCCACCGTGCCGGTCGGCACCTCCAGGGCACTGCTCGCCGGACTCCGTACGCACCGGGACGTCGAGCTGGCCTTCTGCCCCGAGCGGACCGTCCAGGGCGTCGCCGTGCACGAACTGCGCAGCCTGCCGCAGATCGTGGCCGCCAGCACACCCAGCGCGGCCGGGCGGGCCGCCGCCCTGTTCCGCACCCTGACCCCCGACATCGTCGAGGTCTCCACCCTGGAGACGGCGGAGATCGCCAAGCTCGCCTGCAACGCGTACCGCTACTCGCTTTTCGCCTTCGCCAACGAACTCGCGCGGCTCTGCGAAAGCGTGGGCGTCAGCTCCCGAGAGGTCCGGGCCGCCGCCGCGACCGGATACGCCCGCGGGGTGATGCCGACCGCGGGGCCGGTCGGCGGTTCCTGCCTGCCCAAGGACACGGCGATACTCGCCCGGGCCTTCCAGGACCACGGATCACCGGGGTCCGCCCTGCTCGACGGCGTCACCGGCGCCCATCGGGCCACCCCGGACCAGGTCGCCGACCGGGTGGCGGACCGGATGGCGCGGCTGGCCGTGCCGGGACCGCTGACCGTCGCCCTGCTCGGTGTCGCCTTCAAGGGCCACCCCGAGACGGACGACGAACGCTCCTCTCCCGCCGTGCAGATCATGGCGCGACTGCGCGAGAGGTTCGGCGGGGCGACCGTACGCGCGCACGACCCGCTGGTGCCGCACGCCAGGCAACGGGCCCTGGGGTACGAGCCGTACACCGAGGTCAAAGAGGCCGTCGACGGCGCGCACCTGGTCGTCATCGGCACCAACCACAAGTCGTACGCCGAACTCTCGCTGCACTGGCTCTCCGAACGGATGGCGAGCCCGGGCATCGTGTACGACGCCTGGGCGGTGCACGCCCACGACCGTGCGGCGCTCAGCGGCGAAGTGGAGTACCTCGCCTTCGGCGAGGGCCGGTTGGCGCGGTCGTCGTGACGCGGCCGGCCGGACGGGACCGAGAGACAGTGAACGCGGTGCACGAGAAGGGAAACAACGTGAAGGTCCTGGTGACGGGAGCGGCCGGCTTCCTCGGCGGGTACGTCGTCGAAGAACTGCTGGCACGCGGCTGTACGGTCGTCGGCCTCGACAACCTCTCCAAGTACGGACAGCCCGCCCGCACGCCCCCCGTGCACGAGCGCTTCACCAGCGTGGTCGGCGACGCGGCGGACAAGGACCTGCTGTACGAACTGTCCGAGGACTGCGACCACTTCATCGCCAACGCGGCCCTGATCGGCGGCGTGAGGTACATGAAGGACCTCGCCTACGACATCCTGGCCACCAACAACCAGCTGGTCGGCGCGGCGGCCGAGGTCGGCATGAGGCGGCACGGCGAAAAGCTCCGCAAGGTCACCTACGTCAGCTCCTCCATGGTGTACGAGGGCCACGCGGGCAGCGGATTCCGGGAGGGCGACGAGCGGGTCGTGGCGCCGCCCGCCACCGCCTACGGATTCCAGAAGCTGGCCGTCGAGTACTACGCCAGGGCGGCCTGGTCCCAGTACGGCCTGCCGTACACCATCGTCCGCCCGTTCAACTGCGTCGGCGCGGGCGAGCGGCACGCCACGCACGGCAGCACCTCTTCCGGCGAGCAGCAGCACATGGTGCGCGGGCACGTCATCCCCGACTTCGTCGAGCGGGCGCTGCGACGGGAGAACCCGTTCCGCATCCTCGGCGACGGACGCCAGTTCCGCACCTTCACCCACGCCAAGGACATGGCCCGCGGCATCGTCCTGGCCATGGAGTCTCAGGCCGCGCACAACGAGGACTTCAACCTCTCCGGACAGCACGGGTGCACCATCGCCGAACTCGCCGAGTTCGTCTGGAACCGGGTCAACCCCGGAGAGCCGCTGGTGCTCCGGCACGAGGAGGCCTTCCCCGACGACGTGCGCGTCCGCAAGCCCGACACCCGGAAGGCCGCGGAGGTGCTGGGCTTCACCGCCGACACCCCGCTCGGCGTCATGGTGGACGAGGTCCTCGCATGGGTGCGCGAGAGCGAACTCACGGTGGTCGACCGGTGAGCAGATCGGTCAACCTGGCGGGGGAGTTCTACGTGCACGACGGCTACGCGGGCATCTCCGAATACATCGTCGTCGGCCTCAGCAGGCTCGGGGTCCGGGTCAACCTGGTCCCGTTCAAACTGGAGAAGGCCGGGCTGTCCCCGGAAATGCTCGACGTCGTGGCGGCGTCCAGGGGGCTCGAACCGGGCCCGCTGCTCTTCAACTCGTGGGTGCGGCCGGAGCTCGAACGCTTCGCTTCGCGCCCGCACCTGATCCATACGATGTGGGAGTCGAGCCGGCTGCCCGCGAGCTGGGTCGGACCGCTCAACCGCGCACGGGCCCTGATGGTGCCGACCAGGTTCGTCGCCGACATGTTCCGCGCCAGCGGGATCACCGTGCCCATCGAGGTCACCCCGGACGGCGTCGACGCCGACGTGTACCCCTGGGTGGCGCGCCCCGAGCGCGCGGGCATCACCACGCTGGTCGTCGGCACGGTCGTACCGCGCAAGCACGTCGCCCAGGCGGTGGACGCCTGGCGACTGGCCTTCGACGGCGATCCGACCGCCCGCCTGGTGATCAAGGCGCGCTTCGGCGCCGAGGGGCGCGGCGGCCTGACCTCACAGGACCCCCGCGTCACGATCGTGGACGAGAACGAGCCGACCCGCGGCATCCTGCACTGGTACGAGCGGGCCGACGTGCTGCTCGCGCTGGGCAGCGAGGGCTTCGGGCTGCCCCTGATCGAGGGCATGGCGACCGGTCTGCCCGTGGTCGCGCTGTCGTCCGAGGGGCAGGGCGACGTCTGCCGGGACGCGGGCGACCTCGTACTGGCCGTACCGCCGTCGCACTGGGAGGACGTGTACGAACCGCACTTGGGGCACTGCGGAGTACGCGGTGTCCCCGACGTCGCGGCGACGGCCCGGCGCCTGCGCTGGGTGGCGGCCCACCGCGACGAGGCCCGCGCACTCGGCCGGGCCGCGTCCGACTGGGCCCACAAGGAACGCGACATCTGGCAGAAGCCGAAGGCGATGCTCGACGTGCTGGAGCGCTACGGGGACTGAGCGGGCCGCCTGGACCGCCCGCTCCCGCGCGGCGGGTCAGATGGCTTTCGCTTGCTGCGCGAGTGCGGCGACTCCCTCGGTGAGGAGGGTGAGCGAGAACTCGAACCGGGCGTCGGGGGAAGGGAACTTGAGCCCGCCGAGACGGCTCGGATACGGCAGCTCCACGTCCGTCTCCGCGCCCGTTCCCGCCGTGTCCGTTTCGGCCGCCGGGTGCAGCCAGGACGGTCGCAGGTGTTCCAGGTCCGCGGGGCCCAGGTGGGCGGGCGGGCGGTCGTGCAGGACGTCCTGCAGCTCCACGCTGCCTCCCGCCGCCACCGCCGTACGGGCAAGGGGGTCAGCCAGTCGTTCGCGGCCGTGGCGGACGGCGTGCGGTACGTGCGGGGGCACCGGCTCCTCGTCGGCCTGCTCCTCATCGACGCCGCCTCGGTCTCCCCTGCGCTCGGCAACGCGGGCCTCGGCTTCCTCGCCGAACTCACCACCGCCCGCACCGCCGTGATCACCGGCGGCCTGGTCTGCGTCGCCGCGACGCTCGCCGTTGCCGCGGCCCTCCCCGCCCTCCGCCGTGCCACCCTCGCCGAGCCGTCCCGGGAGACCGCGGCTGCGGATACCGCCAGGTCGACGCGTTAAGCTGCAGACGCCCCGCGGGGGAAGTCCGGTGAGAGTCCGGCGCTGACCCGCAACGGTAGACGGAGTGGACTCAACGCTCCGTGAGCCCGATTACCCGCGGCGGTGAAGGCTCCTGTCAATTCGCCGTGGACTGCGAGAGGTGCTGCACAGGGCGCCCCGCGTCCCGGGCCGCTGCTTCCGGCGCGCAGCGCACGGCCCGAGGCGAAAGCGAACCGCCCGTGGCCACGTCCGTCGAACATCAGCCGACCGCAGAACACCAGCCGACCGCGTCCTCGCATGCGACCCCTGCCGGCGCCGGCGCCGGCCCCGCGCCGCCACGGCGCGCGTCCGTGCCGCTGCTCGTCGTCGTCCTGGGGGCCGCCCTCCTGCTCTCCCTGGTCTGCGGGGCGGGCATCGGGGCTTCCGGGCTCACCTGGGGCGAGGTGCTGCGGTACCTGTGGGCCGGGTTGAGCGGCGGGACCATATCCGCCGAGCAGGTTCCGGCGTACACCATCGTCTGGGAACTGCGCTTCCCGCGCGCCGTACTGGCCGCCGTCGTGGGGGCGGGTCTTTCCGGCATCGGCGTCGCCGTGCAGGCCATGGTGCGCAACGCACTGGCCGACCCGTTCGTCCTCGGCATCTCGTCGGGCGCGGCCGTCGGCGCCAACGCGGTGCTGCTCTTCGGGGCGCTCGGCGCGCTCGGCGTCTGGGCGCTGTCCGCCGCCGCCTTCGGCTCCGCGCTCCTCGCGATGACGCTGGTGTACGCGATCGCCCGCACGCCACGCGGGCTGACACCGCTGCGGCTCGTGCTGACGGGCACCGCGATGTACTACGGCTTCTCGGCGATCACCACCTTCATGGTCTTCGCCGCCGAACGCGGCGAGGCCGCCCGCTCCGCGATGATGTGGCTGCTCGGCAGCCTCGGCGGCGCCAACTGGGCCTCCGTACCGATCGCCGCCACCGCCGTACTGGCGGGCCTCACCCACCTCATGTGGTCGGCGCGCCGCCTCAACGCCCTCGCCATGGGCGACGAGACCGCCGCCTCGCTCGGCGTGGACGCGGGACGGCTGCGCAAGGAGCTGTTCCTGGTGACCGCGGCCGTCACGGGCGCCGTGGTCGCGGTCAGCGGGGCGATCGGCTTCGTCGGCCTGATGGTCCCGCACGCCGTACGCATGCTGGTCGGCGCCGACCACCGGCGGCTGCTCGCCGTCGCCCCGCTCATGGGCGCGGTCCTGCTGGTCTGGGTGGACATCCTGTCCCGCGCGGTGCTCGCCCCCGTCGAACTCCCGGTCGGCGTCCTCACCGCGGCCATCGGCGTGCCGTGCTTCGTGCTGCTGATGCGCCGCAACTCGTACAGCTTCGGAGGCGTGTGATGCGTATCGACATCGACGAACTGACCGTCGAGATCGCCGGGGCACGCCTCGTCGAGGACGTCACGCTGCACGCCGACGACGGGCAGCTCGTCGGGCTCGTCGGCCCCAACGGCAGCGGGAAGTCGACCCTGTTGCGCTGCGTCTACCGGGCGCTGCGTCCCGTCGGCGGAACCGTCCTCGTCGACGGCGACGACCTGCACGCGATGACCGCGCGCGAAGGCGCCAGGCGGCTGGCCGCGCTGCCCCAGGAAGCGGTCGCCGAGTTCGACTTCACTGTCTCCGAGGTCGTGGCGATGGGACGGCTGCCGCACCAGCGGTCGGTGGCCCGCACCACCGACGAGGACCGGCAGGTGTGCGAGACCGCGCTGGCCAGGGTCGGCGCCGCCCACCTCGCGGGACGCGGCTTCGTCACCCTCTCCGGCGGCGAGAAGCAGCGCGTCCTGATCGCCCGCGCGCTTGCCCAGCAGCCACGGGTGCTCGTCCTCGACGAGCCCACCAATCACCTCGACATCGCCCAGCAGCTCGACGTACTGGCCCTGGTGCGCGGCAGCGGCCTGACCGTGCTCACCGCACTGCACGACCTCAACCTCGCCGCCCTCCACTGCGATCTGCTGTACGTCATCGACGCGGGCCGGATCGTCGCCCACGGCGTCCCGCACGACGTGCTCACGCCCGAGCTGCTGGCCGAGGTCTTCGGCGTACGGGCGCACCGCGTGCCGCACCCCGAGTCCGGCGCCGTACAGCTGCTGTTCGACCGCCTCCTGCCCGCCACCCCGTAAGGAACCACGGCCCCATGCGCATACGACCCGCCGTCACCGTCGCCGCTTCCCTCGCCACCGTCGCTCTTACCGGCTGCGGCGCACAGGTCACGCCGGCCGCCGACGACAAGGCCGCCGGAAGCCACTACCCCGTCACCGTCGACAACTGCGGCGAGAAGAAGACCTACGCCAAGGCCCCGCAGCGCGTGGTCACCAACGACGTCGGCATCACCGAGATCATGTTCGCGCTCGGCCTCGAAAAGAACATGGCGGGCTTCGTGATGCCCGACGACAAGGGCGACCTCGACTCCGTGCCCTGGAAGGCCGGCTACAGCAAGGTCACATGGCTCTCGAAGAAGCAGATCAACAAGGAGATGGCCCTCGACGCCCGCGCCGACCTCGTCTTCGCGGGCTGGAACTACGGCTTCAACGAGGGCGAGGGCTTCACCCCCGCCGACCTGAAGAAGGTCGGCATCGACTCGTACCTCCTGAGCGAGTCCTGCCGCAACGGGCGGGGCGGCACGGCCCGCGGCGTGATGCCGCCGCTCGACGCGCTCTACACAGACCTGCGGAACCTGGGCCGGATCTTCGACGTGGAGGACCGCGCGGAGGCCCTCGTCACGAAGTTCCGGGGACAGGTGGCCGGCGCGCAGGCCGGAGCGCTCAAGGGAGCCGACCGGCCGCGGGTCTTCCTCTACGACGGCGGGCAGGACAAGCCGTTCACCTCCGGTCTGTACGCCGCGCCGCACGACATCATCACCAGGGCGGGCGGCGACCACGTGATGAAGGACCTCAAGGACAGCTGGGCGACGGTGGGCTGGGAGACCGTCGTCGAACGCGACCCCGAGGTGATCGTCATCAACAACTACGGGGACACCACCGCCGAGCAGAAGCGGAAGTTCCTGAAGTCCTACCCGCCGCTGGCGAACGTCTCGGCGATCAAGAACGACCGGATCGTCGTCCTCGACTACGCGGAACTGGTGGAGAGCCCGCGCAACCCCGCCGCGATCGCGTCGCTCGCGGCGGACCTGAAGAAGTTCCGGGCCGCGGGCTCCTGAGAGCCACCCTCAGCAGGCCCTGGGAACTACCACCAGTAGGCGGGGTACTTCGGTGCGTTGCGCCGCAGCCGGGAGGCGACGTACTCCGTCAGTACCACCAGCACAGCGGCCCCGATCAGCAGCGGTACGAACCTGACCGGGGCCGGCGTCTGGAGCACGATGACCACGGTGGTGGCGCACGCGGGGGAGTGCGGGGTGCGCGCGAGCGTCATCAGCGCCAGGGTGAGCCCGGCCGCCACGGCGGCGGCCCAGGCGCTGCTGCCCACCGCCGCCAGCACGCCGTAGCCGACCCCGGCCGCCAGCAGGTGGCCGACGATCACGCTGCGGGGCTGGGCCAGCGGCATGGTCGGCGCACTGTGCACGAGCGCGGCGCTCGCGGCGAGGGAGGGTATGAGTACGGGCTCGTGGATCGCCGCACCGATGGCGACGAGCCCCAGCAGGACGGCGGTGGCGACGCCGACACTGTGCAGAGCGGCAGCCGGCGCCGGCCGCGCCGGAGCCCGGCCCACGATCCTCCACCGGCGCACCTCGGGCTCCGGTGGAGCAGGGCGGTCGGATGCGGGACGCTGGGCGGCGTCGAGACTCATGGGAAGCGCATTTCCTAGGCGGCAGGCGGCAGGCGGCAGGCGGTGGACGGCGGGCGGCAGGTGTACGGAGGATCAGCCCGAAAATCTACCCGCCGCCCGGATTTGGGCCGAAGCCGGGGCCAGGGCCGGGGCCGGTACGGCCGGGGGCGGAAGGACGGACACATGAGCATCGCCCCACGCCCGTGGCCTGCTTCGACGAGGGTGGCGGGGCCGCCTGCCTGCTGAGGCTGCTCAGTTCCCCACGACGACCTTGCCCGCGTCGACCTTGTTGCCCGCCGAGTCGTCGGTGACCCCTGGGGGGATCGGCTTGTCCGCCCGGAGCGCCAGCCAGAGCAGGTCGGACTGTTCCTTCAGCGGGACGACGCGGTCGCTGTCCTTTATGTCGTAGTCGATGGGCAGCGTGATCATGTTCATGTTCTTCGGATCGATGCCGGTCAGACTGTTGGCGAATGCGATCAGGGAGGTCACCGAGCTGAGCTCCGAGTCGGTGGTGAGTGTCTGAGTGGCGGTGTCGGCGAGGTCGTAGAGCTTCTTCGGGTTGCTGAAGACGCCGATGTCCTTGAGCTGGTCCATCAGGGCCTTGACGAACGCCTGCTGGAGCTGGATGCGGCCGAGGTCGCTGCCGTCGCCGACGCTCTTTCGCGTACGTACGAGACCGAGGGACTGCTCACCGTTCAGCTGGTTGGTGCCGGCCGGGAGATCGAGGTGGCTCTTGGGGTCCTTGATCGCCTTGTTGGTGGTGAGGGAGACGCCGCCGAGGGTGTCGACGAGCTTCTTGAAGCCGCTGAAGTCGACTTCGAGGTAGTGGTCCATGCGGATGCCGGACAGCTGCTCGGCGGTCTTCACCGCACAGACGGGCCCGCCGATCTCGAACGCGGTGTTGAACATCTGCCGCTCGGCGGCCGGCCGGAGCTTGGTGCGGCCCTGGCACTCGGGGCGGGAGACCAGGGTGTCGCGGGGGATCGAGACGACGCTGGCCTTCTCGTTCCCCTTGTGGATGTGCACGATCATCGCGGTGTCGGAGCGGGCGTTGCCGACGTCCTTGCCGTACTTGTTGTTCTCGTCGCCCTGCCGCGAGTCGGAGCCGAGGACCAGGATGTCGAGGGAGCCGTTGTCGGTCTCCGGCGGTCTGCTGCTGCCGAGGGCACCGTCGATGTCGACGCTCTTGAGGTTCCCGTCGAGCGTGAAGTACGCCCAGCCGAGGCCGACACCGCCCACGAGGACCACACCGGCGAGAGCCCAGAGCAGGAGCGCGAATCTGCTGCGGGGCCTGCGCTTCCCGCGACGGTTCGCCGCACGTCCCCTGCCCCCGGACTGGGCGCGACGGGCGGCGGCACGACCGCCGTACTCGGGGGTGGGGTCTTCGCCGTGCAGGCTGTCCTGCCCGCCGGGGGCGCTCTGCTGGGCGCGCCGCCCGCCGGTCTGTTTCCGGCGGCTGCCGGTGGACCGTATTCGGTCACTCCGGTCGTTCCTGCCACGGTTGCCCATGTGTTTCTCAACTCCTCGTGATGCCCGCGTGCCCCCTGCCGCCATGGAACGGGGAATGGGAATGTCGACTTCGTGCACGTCCGGCGCCGGACGTTGCAAGGTCAGACATTCGAACACGCAGAAGGGTTGCACACGAAAAGCCCACATTGGCTTCCCGTTGTGTCCATGTAAGGGGAAGCAAAATTTGCCCTCGTACGCAAGGCCCACGACAAGGCGCGCAAAGGGGGCCGGACGCGGCCGCACCACCCGCATACGGTACGAATTCCCCTGTGAACGCAGACTCCCGGCCCGCGACCGTACGCGTCTTCATCGCTCTCGCCCCGCCCGACGAGGCGAAGGAGGAACTCGAACAGGCGCTGCGCCCCGCCTACGACGCGCACCCGCGCATGCGGTGGAACCGCATCGAGGACTGGCACATCACCCTGGCGTTCCTCGGCGAGGTCCCGGTCGCCGCCGCCGCGCTCCTGCGCCCGCCGCTCGCGGACCTCGCGGCGTCCCGGCGACCGCTCTCCCTGGCGCTGTGCGGTGGCGGGCACTTCGACGACCGGGTGCTGTGGAGCGGCATCGAAGGCGACCTCGACGGGCTGCGGCAGCTCGCCGCCGAGGTGCGGGCCGTGGTCACGGACTGCGGCATTCCGTTCGAGGGCCGGCCGCTGCGCCCCCATCTGACCCTGGCTCGTGCCCGCCGCACCGACCGGACCGCCGCAGCCGAGGCCGCCGCCGGACTCACCGGCTTCACCGGCCGCCGCTGGCAGGCCGAACGCCTGCACCTCGTGGGCAGCAACATCGGCCGCGGCCCGGGGCCGATCCACTACCGGGACATCGAGGCGTGGACCTTCGGGGGGTGAGGGTGGCCCGCGCGGGCCCGCAGGCTCATAGCCCGCAGGCCCATAGCCCGCAGGCCCGCAGCGGGTTTTCTCAGCGGCTGTTCCCGGCGGCCTCCTCCAGTACGTGCCGCAGCGTCTTCGCGAACTCCTCCGGCGCCCCCTGCTGGCCGAACTCCCCGCCCAGGAAGCCTCCGTGGTGGCTGGGGAACACGGTCGGTTCGGTGCCGAGTCCCGCTGCCACACCCGCGGCGGCACGGGCGGCGAACTGGCCCTCGGACTCCCGGCCCGCCGCGATCACGATGCGGGTCGAGGCGGCCCGCAGGGCGGCGAAGTCGGGTGAGAAGCCGGTGCAGCCGCGGATGTTCTGACCGAGCAGCGGGTCGTCGCGGGAGCCGTCGTCCTCGGTCGGCAGACCGAAGGCGGCGGGGGAGGGGGCCGGCTCGTCCGCCCAGCCGGCTGTGAACGGCCCCTTCCGCCCGATCACCGCGAGGAACTTCGCCATCGCAGGACCGAACCCCTCACGCAGGTACGTGGTGTGGATGTCCGTGCAGACCTCCAGCGCGGCCTCGTGGTCCGGCAGTACCCGGGCGGTCGGCGGCTCGTGCGCGACGAGGGTGCGCACCAGACCGGGATGGCGCGCGACCAGGGCGAGCGCGTTGACCGCCCCGCCGCTGCTGGCGAACATGTCCACCGCCCCGGCCCCGGCCGCCTCGATGACACGCCGCAGGTCCTCGGCGTGCTCCTGCGGCGTCAACTCCGCCGCACCGTCCTCGCGCGTACTGCGGCCCACGCCCCTCGGGTCGTACGTGAGGACCGTACGGTCGGTGAAATGGGAGGCCAGCGTGGCGAACCCGCTCGCATCCATCGGCGAACCGACCAGGAAGAGGACGGCGCCACTGTCCGCGCCGCTTCCTGTGCCGCCCCGGATGTCGTAGGCCAGCGTGGCACCGCTCACGGACAGCGTGCGGGTCTCTGCTTCGGTCATTGCCGGCTCCTCGGTGCGATGGTGTGACGTTCTTCCGTTGTCATGGGTAGACCTCGGGACGTGCCGGAACTCATCGGTTCACCCGTCAGGGCTCACCGTCAGGGCTCACCGTCAGTCCAGACAGAACTCGTTGCCCTCCGGATCGGCCATCACGAGGAAGCCGGCGCCCAGCGGGGGAGCGGGCTCGTCGCGGCGCACCCGCTTCGCCCCCAGCGCGACGAGCCGGTCGCACTCGGCCTCCAGGGCCGCCATCCGCTCGTCCCCCTGCAGCCCGGGAGCCGCGCGGACGTCGAGGTGGACGCGGTTCTTGGCGACCTTGTCCTCCGGCACCTGCTGGAAGAACACCCGGGGGCCGTGCCCGTCCGGGTCCTCGATGGCGGACCTCGAATTGCGCTGATCCTCCGGTACGCCGATACGAGCGAGGAAGTCGTCCCAGGCCGCCAACGGGTCGGCACCCGTGGGCAGTTCCACCCCGGGCGGGCCGGGGTGGACATAGCCCAGTGCGTCGCGCCAGAAGGAGGACAGGGCCCGCGGGTCGTGGGCGTCGAAGGTGACCTGGACGTGGCGGCTCATCGGGTTGCTCCCTTTCCAGTTCCAGTTCCAGTTCCAGTGCCTGTGCCAGTGCCTGTTCCTGTGGTATGCGTGTGCAGGTAAAGGTCGCGCAGCAGACAGACCTCGGACAGGTGGTGGATCAGCTCGCGGTGGATGTGAAGTACGAGATCGGCCATGGCCAGTTCGGGGAAGGCGGGCTCCTTCTCTCCGACCGGCTTGCGGAGCGCGGCCTCGTCGAGGCCGCGCAACCCGGCCAGCCAGGTGTCGAGCTGGATCTTGAGCTGGTCGAGTGCGGTGGCCGCGCTGCCGGCGTACTCCCAGCTCTCGTACGACGCCGCAGGCGCGCCGAAGTGCGCCGCGTTGCGTGCGGCGAGCACGCCGACGACGACATGGCCGAGCTGCCAGGCGATCGTGGTGAACGGTGCCGGGTCGGGCTGCGGGAAGGCGAAGTCGATCGTGAAGTCCCCGGTACCGGCCTGCACGGGTGCCGACGAGTCACCGCGCGGCCACACGCTCCAGGCGTCCGGCACCGGCGACCAGAAGTACTCGTCGTCGGTGAGGCCGTCGAGCCGGGCCCGGATCTGATGGTTCCAGTGGAACTCCCACTGCTCGCGCAGCGACCGGCTCCAGTCGAAATCGGCTGCGTCCTTCTCGACTGCGTCCGTCCCGACTGCTTCCTTCTCGACTACGTCCTTCTCGGCTGCGTTCGTCTCGATTGCGTTCATGGAGCCACCGTGACATCCATGGCGGACAGAATCGGTCCGCCACCTCTGAAAGGGTGAGCCATATGGATGCGGCAAGCGGTGACGAGCGCGGAACGACGGAGCGGGTGCTCACCCTGCTCGGGCTGCTGCAGCAGCGCCAGGTCTGGTCGGGCCCCGAACTCGCCGCCCGGCTCGGGGTCACGTCGCGCACGGTACGGCGCGACGTGGAGCGGCTGCGCACGCTCGGCTATCCGGTGTACGCAGGCCAGGGCGTCGGCGGCGGTTACCGGCTCGGCCCGGGGAAGGAACTGCCGCCGCTGCTCCTCGACGACGAGGAGGCGATCGCCACCGCGGTCTCTCTGCTCGCCGGCGCGGGCGGCGCGGTCGCGGGCGCCGGCGATGCCGCGCTCAGGGCGCTGAGCAAGCTCGACCAGGTGCTGCCCACCCGGCTGCGGCACGAAGTGCGGGCGCTCGTCGGCTCGGTGGAGTCCTTCGGCGGAGGCCGTACGCAGGTCGGCCCGGAGGTGCTCATGACGCTGGCCCGAGCCTGCCGCGACGAGGTCGAGGCCGGCTTCGACTACCCGTCGGGCAAGGAGCTACGACGGCGGCGGGTCGAGCCGTACCGGCTGGTCGCCTCCGACCGGCGCTGGTACCTCCTCGCCTACGACCTCGACCGCGACGACTGGCGGAGCTTCCGCGTCGACCGGATGACCGAGGTGGCCGCACGGGCCTGGCGCTTTCGCCCGCGCGCGGCGCCCGACGCGGCGACGTACGTGCAGGAGGGCGTGGCGAGCCGGGTCTACCCGCACCGGGCGCGCTTCCTCGTGCACGCGCCGGCCGACACGGTGCGCGCCCAGATTCCGGCCTCGGCGGCCGTCGTACGACCGTGCGGGGGCGGGCTCTGCGAGGTGCTCAGCGGCGGCGCCGACCTCGACGACGTACTCCTGCACGTACTCCGGCTGGGACACGCCTTCGAGGTACTCGACCCTCCCGAGCTGGCAGAACGCTGCCGCGTACTGGCGGAGCGACTGCTGGCGGCCGGGGCGCAGGACGCACCGCCGCCGCCGGACACGGAGGAGCCATGAACCGTCGCCGTCGCCGGCGGCCCCGGGCTACCTCGGCAGGAGGGTGAAGATCTGGCGGGGCTTGAGTTCGCGCTCGTCGAAGGCGACGGTCTCGCCCAGGCCGCGTGCCGCGGCGAACGCCGCCCGGAAGGCTTCCTCGGACTCGAACCGGCCGGTGGTGACGACGGCGTCGCCGTCGGGAGTGGCCCAGACCTCGGCGGACAGGCATCCCGGAGCGGCTCGCAACGAGTCGCCCACCTGGTGTGCGCGGCCGACGAAGTCCTCGAAGTGCTCGGGGTGCGGGTAGTGGAAGGCGACGAACCCGACGGTCTTGGCTGCCTCGACTGTCATCCTGCTGTCTCCGATCGCGTATACGGTGGCGTATGGATCGAGGCTAGCTTTTCTGTACGGTGCCGTATATGCGGCGGAGTTGTGAGGTGGGACACACTGTGGGAGCGACGCGCACGCCACGTGGCAGCTGGATCGAGGAGGGTCTGCGGGCGCTGGCCACCGCCGGCCCGGACGCCGTCCGCATCGAGGTGCTGGCGAAGAGGCTCGGCGTCACCAAAGGCGGCTTCTACGGACACTTCGCCGACCGGGACGCGCTGCTCGAAGCGATGCTGGACACCTGGGAGCGGGAGAGCACCGACGAGGTGATCGAGCACGTCGAACGGGAAGGCGGAGATCCGAAGACCCGGATCCACCGTGCGGGCGTGCTGACGTTCTCCAACGACCGGCTGCTTCCCATCGACCTCGCGATCCGTACCTGGGCCCGGCGCGACGAGGAGGTCGCCGAGCGCCTGCGACGGGTCGACGACCGGCGGATGGACCTGCTGCGCGAGATGATCGGCACCTTCTGCGCCGACGCCGACGAGGTCGAGGCCCGCAGCCTGCTCGCCTTCTGTGTGGCGATCGGCAGCCATTTCCTCGCGGCGGGCCACGGCGACCGCACCCGTGCCCAAGTCCTCGCCCGCGCCGCCGACCTGCTGCTCGATCGCAGCCACGAGGGCAATGGCCCCTGACGGGTTCCCCCCGGGGGTGAGTGACGCGGCCCGTGGTGCATGTGTGCATGCGGCAACTACCATGACCGCCCGGGAACGGCGCGCAACGGCTCACCACTGCTCACCACTGCTCGCAACCGCTCGCAACTGCTCGACGACGGACGAGAGGACCCCTGATGACCGCCACCGTCAGCTTCGAGGGCAACGAGATACCGCCGCACCAACTGGAGGACCGGGCGAGGAAGTTGGCGGGCGGGCTGTACGGGCTGGGGCTGCGCGCCGGTGACGTGGTCGCGGTGCTGCTGCGCAACGACCCCGCGTACGTCGACGTCATGCTCGCCTGTCGGCTCGGCGGGTTCCACTTCTCTCCGCTCAACTGGCACTTCACCCCGGCCGAGCTCGCGTACATCGTCGAGGACTGCGGCGCGCAGGCGGTCATCGGCCACGCGGACCTGCTGGAAGCGGCACGGCCGGCACTCCCCGAGGGTCTCACCGTCCTCGCTGCAGGAGGCGGACAGCCCACCTCGTGGGCCCTCCCGTACGAACCCTGGCTTGCCCAACAGGTCGACTACAGCGGCCCGTTGGTGTCCCCCGGCGGGCACATGGCCTATACGTCCGGGACCACAGGACGTCCCAAGGGAGTGGTCCGCGCGTCCGTACCGGTGGAGGAGATCGACGACTTCCGCAGCCGTACCCTCGCCGTCGTCGAGCAGGTGTACGGCCTGCGGGCGGGCTGCCGCGCCCTGATGACGGCCCCGCTCTACCACAGCGCACCGAGCATGTACGCCCAGTACGCCGCGGTGGCCGCGGGCCTGTTCGTCATCGCGCCGCGCTTCGACGCCGAACAGACCCTGGCGCTCGTCGAACGCCACCGCATCGAGTCCCTCTACTGCGTACCGACCATGTACGTACGCCTGCTGAAGCTCCCGCGCGAGGTCCGCGACCGCTACGACCTGTCCTCGCTCCGCTTCGTCGGCTCGACCGGGGCTCCGTGCGCGCCGGAGGTGAAGAAGGCGCTGATCGACTGGCTCGGGCCGATCGTGCACGAGACGTACGCCTCCAGCGAGACCGGCTACATCACCGTCATCGACTCGGTCGAGGCCCTCGCCCGGCCGGGCAGCGTCGGGCGTCCGCTCGGCGACGCGCAGATCCGGGTCGTCGACGAGAACGGGAAGGACTGCGCAACCGGCGAGGTCGGCGTCCTGTACGTACGACAGCCCGCGCACACGGACTTCACCTACCAGGGCCGGGCGCAGGCCCGCGAGGAGATCGGCCTCGGCGAACTCGTCTCGGTGGGCGACATGGGATACCTCGACGAGGACGGCTACCTCTACATCTGCGACCGGGCCGTCGACATGGTCATCTCCGGCGGAGTCAACATCTACCCCGCCGAGATCGAGGCCGCGCTGCTCGGCCGCCCCGGGGTCCTCGACTGCGCCGTCTTCGGAGTCCCCGACCCCGAATTCGGCGAACGCCTGCACGCGCTCGTACAGCCGGAGCCGGACACCACCCTCGACCCCGCCCAACTGCGGGAGACCCTGCGCGCCACCCTCGCGGGATTCAAGGTCCCCCGCACCCTCGACCTCGTCGCCGAACTGCCCCGCGACCCCAACGGCAAACTCGCCAAACACCGCATCCGCGCCGACTACCTGGAGTCGACGAAGCACCCTGCCTGAGCGCCCCCGCTCCCGGCCCGCACCTACGTGCCCGGTCGGGAGCGGCCCGGTTTGACCCTGACGCAGGGGCAATCTCCCAGCATGACGGCATGACTACGAGAAGCAGTGCGATCGAGGCCGCCGGCCTGCGGAAGTCGTACGGCGGCCATGAGGTGGTCGCCGGAGTCGACCTGACCGTCCCCGCAGGCACCGTCTACGCCCTGCTCGGGCCCAACGGAGCCGGTAAGACCACCACGGTCCGGATCCTGTCCACGCTGCTCGCCGCGGACGCGGGCGAGGCCCGGGTCGCCGGGTACGACATCCGCCACGAGGCCGACCGGGTGCGCGAATCGATCGGAGTGACCGGACAGTTCTCCGCCGTGGACGAGCTGCTGACGGGACGGGAGAACCTGCGGCTGATGTCCGACCTCGGCCACCGCGACCGGCGCGGGAGGAACGGGGACAGCAGGGTCGGGCAACTGCTGGAGCGGTTTCGCCTCACGGACGCCGCCGACCGGCGCGCGGCGACGTACTCCGGCGGCATGAAGCGGCGGCTGGACCTGGCGATGACCCTGGTGACCGGCCCTCGGCTGATCTTCCTCGACGAGCCGACCACCGGCCTCGATCCGCGCAGCCGCCGTGAACTGTGGGAAATCGTACGGGAGTTGGTGGCAGACGGGGTCACCGTCCTCCTCACCACCCAGTACCTGGAGGAGGCGGACCGGCTCGCCGACCGGATCGGCGTGCTCGACGGGGGCCGACTGGTCGCCGAAGGCACCGCGTCCGAGCTGAAGCGGCTGGTCCCCGGAGGTCGCATCGAGCTCCGGGCCGCCGACAGCGCGCGGGTGGCCGAGCTGGCGCGCAGGTTCCCCGGAGCGAGCCCGAACACCGGGGCACTGACCGTGACCCTGCCGTACGACGGCAGCCTCAACGCGCTGCGCCGCCTGCTGGACGACCTGACCGGGACCGACGGCGACGCAGCCACCGAGCTCACCGTGCACACCCCGGACCTGGACGACGTGTTCCATGCCCTCACCGGCCACCCCACCACCGCCGGGACCCCCGAGGAGATGCCGACATGAGTGCCGCGCCGTACGCCGTACGCGACTCGGTGACCATGCTGCGCCGCAACGTGAAGCACATGGTCCGCTACCCGTCGCAGACACTGATGCTGATCGGTCTGCCGCTGCTGTTCCTGCTGCTGTTCGTCTACGTCTTCGGCGGAACCATGGGCGCCGGGCTGCACTCCGGAGACGCGACGGGGGACCGCGGCGGCTACCTGACGTTCCTCACGCCCGGGATTCTGGCGATGACGGTGGCGAGCGTGTCCATCAGTACCGCGGTCTCGGTCGCCACCGACATGACCAGCGGGATCATCGACCGGTTCCGGACCATGGCCATCGCCCGGTCCTCGGTGCTCACCGGCCACGTGCTCGGCGCCATGATCCAGACCGCGCTGGCACTCGCCACGGTCTTCGGCGTGGCGTTCCTGCTCGGTCTGGAGGCCGCCGCCTCGGCGATCCAGTGGGCGGGCCTGCTGGGTCTGCTCGCGCTGCTGTCGTTCGCGCTGACCTGGTTCACCGTGGCGCTGGGACTGGCCAGTCCGAACCCGGAGACGGCGAGCAACTGGCCGATGATCTTCATGCTGCTGCCGTTCGTGGGCAGCGGGTTCGTGCCGGTCGAGTCGATGCCGACCGGGCTGCGGTGGTTCGCCGAGTACCAGCCGTTCACACCGGTCATGGAAGCCCTCCGGGGCCTGCTGGCCGGATCACCGGGCGGTACGGACGCGCTGTGGGCCGTCGGCTGGTGCGCGGCAATCGGACTGGTCGGCCACCTCTGGTCACGGCGCCTCTACCGGACCCGCGCCGCGAACTAGGCGAGAAGACGACGGAGAGAGATAGGGAGAGTGGACGGATGCTGACCATCGGCGAGCTGGCGTCGTACGCCGGAGTGACGGTGCGCGCGGTGCGGCACTACCACGCCAAGGGGCTGCTGCCGGAGCCGGAGCGGGACCACTCCGGCTACCGCAGATACGGCGCGGGCGCCGTGGTCGAGCTGATCCGGATCAGGACCCTCGCCGGGGCCGGGGTCCCGCTGGCGCGCGTACGGGAGCTGCTCCAGGCCGACGCGGAGGAGTTCGCCGCGGCGGTCGCCGACATCGACGAACGGCTGCGGGCGGAGATCCGGGAACGGCAGCGGCACCGGGAGCGGATCGCCCGCCTCTCCGCGGGCGACCACCTGGTGCTGCCCCGCGAGGTGGTCGAGTTCCTCGACCGGCTGCGGGTGCTCGGGGTCGACGAACGGATCGTCCAGGTCGAGCGCGACGGCTGGATCCCGCTGGTCGCCCGGTCGCCCGAGCGGGTGCCGGAGTGGATGGCGCGCAAGCGGGAGCAGATCGCGGATCCGCGGTTCGTCGACTTCTACCTCACCCTGGGCCGGGCGCTTGCCCGGACCGACGACGGCCCACGGTCCGCGGGGTCGGCGGAACCGGTCGAGTTGGCGGTGCTGGCCGACGAACTGGCCGGTTACCTCACGCAGTTGGCCGACGAGCAGGGTGAGGACTACGTCGACGACGTCGACATCGAGCCACCGTTCGTGAGGCTGATGGACACGCTGGCGTGCGACACCGCGCCGCCGGCCCGGCGGCTGATGGAGCTGCTGAAGGAACGGGGCTGGGCCGGCTGGACCAGACTGAAGCGCGTCGCCCCCGCCCGTACCAGCGGAAGTACGCCCGCACGAGGCTGGCGCCCCGGGTCCGGCCGTGGGTCCATGGTGTCGGAACGCTGATGTCGACAGGCTGGTGTCGACTTGCGGGCGCGCGCGGGAGGTTGCCATGGGCGGCTGGAGCAACTGGTGGGAGATTCCGGGCCGGGTGACGGGCTATGCCTCGGCGTGTGCCCGTAAATACGGCCGCATCGACCTCTTCTCCCTCGGTGAGGACTTCCTCCCCGTCCACAAGACCGATCCCTTCGACCCCGGTTCCCCCTGGCGGTCGCTGGGACAGCCCGGCTCCCTCGGGGTCCCGCCCGCGGTCGTCTCCATGGGGCAGGAGTACCTCGACGCCTTCTTCCACTTCGGCTACCACAACAGCTACAACGGCCTCAAAGCCACCCCCTGGACCGGCTTCCAGCGCTTCGACTGCCAGTCCCAGCACCCGATCGCGATCTGCTCCTGGGGCCCGCAGCGCATGGACCTGTTCGCCTGCGACAGGGACGGCACGCTGGCGATGAAGCACAAGTGGTACGACCACGGGGTCTGGTCGGGCTGGGAGGACCTGGGCGGTGAGTTCTTCGGCGGGGTCGCGGCCGTGTGCTGGGCCCCCGGCCGGATCGACCTGTTCGGCGTCGGCTTCGACAACCGGGCGATCTGGCACAAGTGGTTCGACGCGGGCCACGGCTGGTCGGGCTGGGAGAACATGGGTGGAATCACCAACGACCCGCCTTCGGCGGCCAGTTGGGGCCCGGGGCGGCTCGACCTCTTCCACACGGGACGCGACCACGCCGTCTACCACAAGTGGTTCGACGCCGGCATTGGATGGTCGGGCTGGGAGTCTCTCGGCGGCTATGCCTTGAACGGCACGGCGGCGGCCTCTCCGGGCCCTGGGCAACTGGCGGTGTTCCACCGGGGCCGCGAGAACACCATCTGGGCGCGGAGGTTCGGCTTCTGAAGTGGGGCCGGGGCCGGGGGCGGGGCCTGGATTCGGCCGGTGAGAATGGCGCAGGCCGGCCTGGCCCGGTGGGGGTGGCGCTGGGATCATCCTGGAATGGAGCTGCGAGGCGCGAGAGTACTGGTGACGGGTGCTACCGGTGGGATCGGGCAGGCGCTGGCGGTGGCGCTGGCCGCCCGGGGCAGCGAGGTGGTGCTCACCGGGCGCCGTACGGATCTGCTGGAGCCGCTGGCCGAACGGCTGGGCGGCCGGGCCATCGCCGCCGACCTCGCCGACCGGGACGCGATCGAGGAGCTGCTGGAGGCGGCGGGCGACATCGACGTACTCGTGGCCAACGCCGCACTTCCCGCGACGGGCCTGCTGGACGACTACTCCGTCGGCGAGATCGACCGTGCGCTCGACGTCAACCTCCGTGCTCCCATCGTGATGGCCAAGCTGGCCGGGCAGCGGATGGCAGCCCGCCGCCGCGGCCACCTGGTCTTCATCTCCTCGCTCTCCGGCAAGACCGCGTCCGGGCAGGCCTCCCTGTACAACGCCACCAAATTCGGAATGCGCGGCTTCGCCCTCGCGCTCCGCGAGGACATGCGGCCCCACCACGTCGGCGTCTCGACCGTCTTCCCCGGCTACATCAGCGACGCGGGCATGTTCGCCGACTCCGGCGCGACCCTGCCCCGCGGCGTCGGCACCCGTTCGCCGAAGGACGTGGCACGCGCGACCGCGAGGGCCGTCGAGCAGAACCTCGCCGAAGTGGACGTGGCCCCGCTGGGCCTGCGGCTGGTCGCCCTGCTCGGCGGCGCCGCACCTGGCCTGACCGCCGCCGTCCAGCGCCGCCTCGGCAGCGACAAGGTCACCGAACAGCTCGCCAGGGGGCAACGCCACAAGCGCTGATCCCGCAAGCATCACGCGTCACGACCAGGATCCATGCGTAAGACGCATCAACCTTGATAGGTTGCGCGGCATGGGAATGAGCTTGGAGGAGTCGCTGCGGCTCACCGTGGCCGCGCTGATGCAGGCGACGGGCGACTCGCAGCGGGGGATCGCCGAGGCACTCGGCCTGACGCAGACGCAGGTCTCGCGCCGCCAGTCCGGTGCCGCCTCGTGGCAGCTGGACGACGTGGACGCACTCGCCGCCCACTACGACGTCCACCCGCTGGACCTGCTGGACGGCCCGACCAGGGCGTGCGACGCCCTGCCCGCGGCTAGGCTCCGTACCGCGAAGGAGAAGGAGAAGGAGAAGGAGAAGAAGGGGGCGGTTCGATGAACGGCTCCGGCTCCGGCTCCAGCTCCGGTTTCGACGCGATCGACTCGCTGCTCTCCGCCGTCGCCCCGCCCGCCGCCCTGCCCGATCCGGAGGTACGGCAGGACCTGCGCGAACGCGCCCACCTCTCCAAGGCCCAGATCGCCAGGGCCCTCGGCGTCAGCCCCAGCACCGTCAGCGGCTGGGAGTCGGGGCGCGACCCGGTCGGCGAGATCCGTACGAAATACGCCTACCTGCTCGACGGACTGCGGGACAGGCTCGGGACCGCGCCCGCGACGGCCACCGCAGAAGCCGAGGAGCAGGACGGCGCACCGGATTTCGTACCGGATTTCGTACCGGATTCCGTACGGGACTCCGAGGACGCCGCTCCGGCAGCGCCCGAGCAGGAGGCCGACGGGGACGTCGAGGTCCTGGCCGCCCCCGAGCCGTGCGTACTGTGCGGGCGTCCCGCCCTGCACCGGATGGACGGCTTCGCACAGCACCTGGACCCCGCCGACTGCCAGGCCGACCCCACAACTGCCCCTGCCCCGGCCCCCGTTCGGGCAGAACCCGCCGCGACGGCCGCCCCCGCTCCCGTACGTACGGAACCCGCCGCGAAGCCGGCGGGGGCGACGCGTACGAGCCGCCCGGCCTCGCGGTCGGCGGAGCGGAAGCCTCCGCGCGGGCGCGCCTTCCAGGACGAGTCCGGTCCCGGCGACCTCATCACCCAAGCCGTACAGACGGCCCTCGCCGAGCACCGGGGCGACGTCGACGACGCCACCGCCGCGCTGCTGAAGCGCGCGATCCCCGACGCCATGCGGCTCCTCGACGAGACCCGCAAGGGCGGCCGGTACGACGTCGTCGCCCACCCGTGGATCCCGGACGTGCTGCGCAAGCAGACCGCCAAGGGCGCGGACCAGATCTGGGAAGCACGCCCGAAGTGGACCCGGCACGAACTCCCCGCCGGCGCCCACGAGGTGACCGCCCTCGACATGAACGGCGCGTACCTCTCCGCCCTGAAGACCCACCTCCCGCTCGGCCAGCTGGAACACTCCACCGGCTTCGACTTCGACCGCCGCCGCGCCGGGGTCCACCTGATCACCCCGCCGGAGTGGGAGCACGGGGACGTCCTGCCGAACCCCATCGGCAACCGCGACGAGCCGGGCCCGCTCTGGGTCACCGAGCCGACCCTCCGCCTCCTCATCCGCCTCTCGGGGCCCAAGCATCAGCTCTGCGCGCCGCCCGAGATCCACGAGTCGTACACCTCGGGGGCGACGGAGGGCCTGCTGGAGAAGTTCCGCGTCGCGCTCAGGGAAGCCCGTGACACGGCACTCGCCGAGGACGACGAGGTGACGCTGGAGTACGTGAAGGCGATGTACTCGAAGTTCGTCTCGACGATGGGCGAGTCGAACTACAACCGGGAGCTCTACCGCCCGGACTGGATGCACCTCATCCGCTCCCAGGCCTTCTCCAACCTCTGGATGAAGGCCCTCAAGGCCCACGACGAGGGCCTGCACGTCGTACGGGCCATGGGTACCGACGAACTCCACGTGATCGGCGACTGGCGCAAGGTCTTCCCCGAGGGCCGGGGGGTCACGGAGGTGAAGGTGAAGGACACGTACGCCGTCGGGGACACGGCTGGAGACACCGCCGGGACTCCGTAGCCACCCGTCAGGCGGCACCGGCCGAGCGACCGGCCGAGCGACCGACCTGGCCGGGGCGTCAACACCCGGTTGACCCACGGGAGTTGTGGGTGGAGGAGCGGCGACCGGCCGGGGGAGTGGTGACCGGCCGGGGCAGTGGTGGCTGGCAGAATGTCCGGCATGTTGAGTTCTGCGAAATCTGCCTCCGCGCTCCGGCGGTCGGCGCGTATATCCGTCGACGGACTGCTGGTCCTTGCGATGGCCACGGTGACCCTGTGGCTGCTGGGCCAGATGTGGTCGGTGGTCTGGCCGGTCGTGGTGGCCCTGCTGCTCACCACGCTGACCTGGCCGCCGGTCCGCTTCCTGCGCGCGCACGGGTGGCGGCCCGCGCCGGCCGCCTCGCTGGTGACCGTGGTCTTCCTCCTGCTCCTCGTGGGCATCCTGGCGCTGATCGCGGTGCCGGTCGCGTCCGAGTCCGGCAAGCTGACCGACGGAGTGATCGCGGGTCTCCAGCAGTTGCGCGAGTGGGCCTCAGGGCCGCCGCTGAACATCGGCGACGACCAGCTCACCGGCGTCCTCGACTCGGCGGTCGAGCGCCTCCAGCACAGTGTCGGCAGCGTGGTCACCGTCTTCGGCACGGGTGTGAGCACCGTGGTGAACAGCCTGGTCACCGCGGTGCTGGCGCTCTTCCTGATGTTCTTCTTCCTCAAGGACGGCCCGCGCTTCCTGCCGTGGCTCACCCGTCAGCTCCCCGGCCGGTTCGCCACCCACGTTCCCGTCGTGGCTGCGCGCTGCTGGGCCACGCTGGGCACGTTCGTCCGTTCCCAGGCGATCGTCGGTCTGCTCGACGCCGTCCTCATCGGCATCGGCCTGTGGATCCTGGACGTGTCCCTGGTGCTGCCGCTGGCGGTATTGACCTTCGTGGCCGCGTTCGTACCGATCGTGGGTGCCTTCTTCGCCGGCTTCGTCGCGGTGCTCATCGCGTGGGTGTCGAACGGTCCGACGGACGCGCTGATCGTGCTCGCGATCATCGTCGTGGTGCAGCAGCTGGAGGGCAATGTGTTCCAGCCCATGATCCAGAGCCGCGGTCTCGGCCTGCACGCGGCGGTGGTCCTGCTGGTGGTGGTGCTGGGCGGAAGCCTGGCCGGGGTGGTCGGCAGCCTGCTCGCCGTACCGGCGGCCGCGCTGACCGCGGTGATCTGGAATTACGTACGAGCACAGCTCGGCGAGCCGGCGCAACAGGGCCCGCAACAGGCAGCCACGCGACCGGATGCGGAGGCGGAGCAGGACCGCGACGAGTCGTCCACCGGCACCACCCCCGCTTCGGCGTAGCGGAAGCTCAGAGCACCCCGGAATCCGCGATGGAGATCGAGGCGCGGGGCGTGCCGTCCGGGGTGCCCTGGGCCTCGACCTTGCGGACCACGTCCATCCCCTTGACGACCTTCCCGAAGACGACGTGCTTGCCGTCCAGCCAGGAGGCCGCGGCCGTCGTGATGAAGAACTGCGAACTGTTGGTGTCGGGGCCCCTGTTGGCCATCGACAGCACGCCGGGCCCCGTGTGCTTCAGGGTGAACTGCTCGTCCTTGAACTTGGCGCCGTAGATGCTCCGGCCGCCGGAGCCGTTGTGGTGGGTGAAGTCGCCGCCCTGGAGCATGAAATGGGGGATCACCCGGTGGAAGCCGGAGCCCTTGTAGCCGAAGCCCTTCTCGCCGGTGGCCAGGGCGCGGAAGTTGGCTGCCGTACGGGGTGCGACGTCGTCGCGGAGGGCGAGGACGATGCGCCCGGCGGGACGGCCGCCGATGGCGACGTCGAAGAAGACGTTCTTGCCGACGGCGGAGGCGGCCCGGGAGCCGGCCGGTTCCCCGGCGGAGGTGATGCCGGACAGGAGCGGGATCGCCAGAGCGGCGGCGGAGACGGCGGAGACAGTGAGGACAACCGAGCGACGGCGCACGAGTGAAGGGCCTTCCGGGGGAGAAAACGAACGGACGAGTCGGAGGCCCAGTGTTCCCCCGGGCGTCGCACCCGCCCGGGGGAACACCGCGGCTGTCACCCGTACGGACGTGCAAACCCGGCCCCGGACGGCCCCGGGGCCAGGAGCTGCGGAAACGTACGAGACCAACCGGACAGAGGTCTGTCCGTGCTGCGGTCTGTCGGTGCTGCGGTCTGTCCGTGCTGCCCCGTCGCGCGGGTCGCCACGATCTGCTCACCCCGCGGGGCACATCCTCTGTTCGGATACCCTCGCCAGCCACGATCGGAGTGCCGCCATGTCCCACCCTCGTACCTCCCGCCGCACCGCCCTGCGCGCTGTCGCCGGAAGCGGTGGTGCCCTCGTCATCGGCACCACCTCCTGCGCGCCGGAAGGCTCCGCGCAGGGCACCCGCCCCGAGAAGTCCGCGCCGGGCGGTCGTACCAGCACCGGCTCGAACACCCCGGCCGTGAACGCCGAGCGCCGCTTCTGCGCCGAGTGGGAGAGCCACGCCCGTACGTTCATGTCCTGGCCCGCCCGCGCCTCCGTGTGGGAGGACGACCTTCCCTCCGTACGGGAGGACATCGCCCGGATCGCGCGGGCGGTCGCGGAGTACGAGCCGGTGGTGATGCTGGCCCGGCCGGAGCAACAGACGGCGGCCCGGCGGGCGTGCGGGGCGCAGGTCGAGGTGATCCCGCTCGCCGTCGACGACCTGTGGGCCCGGGACACCGTCCCCGTCTTCGTGGAGGAGGGGGCGGAAGGGGAGGAGAGGGAGGAAGGGGAGGGCGGCGGCAAGGTCGTCGGGGTCGACTTCCACTTCAACGGGTGGGGCGACAAGCAGCAGCACACCGACGACGCCCGCGTCGGCCGCACCCTGCTCGGCACGTACGGCATCCCCCGCGTCCAGGCGCCCCTCGTCGCCGAGGGCGGTTCCTTCGAGACCGACGGCGAGGGCACCCTCCTCGTCACCGAGAGCTCGCTCGTCAACGACAACCGCAACCCGGGCAGGACCCGGGACCGGATCGAGAAGGAGCTCGTCGAGACCCTCGGCGTGACGAAGGTGGTCTGGCTGGCCGGTGTACGCGGCGAGGACATCACCGACGCGCACGTGGACAGTCTCGTACGGTTCACCGCGCCGGGTGTCGTCCTCCTGGACCGGGCGTTCCCTTCCGCGCCCGCCGACTCCTGGTCCCGCTCGGCCGACCAGGCCCGCTCGGTGCTCGGCAGTGCCACGGACGCGCGCGGGCGGAGCTTCGAGATCGTCGACCTGCCGCAGCCCGACCTCGACCGGATCAGGGGCGGGGGCGACGACTTCGTGGCGGCCTACGCCAACTTCTACGTCGCCAACGGCTCGGTCTTCCTCCCCGAGTTCGGCGACCGGAAGGCCGACGACCGCGCGCGGGGCATCCTCCAGGAACACTTCCCGAAGCGCGAGGTCGTGCAGGTGAGGATTGACACCCTCGCGTCCGGCGGCGGTGGCATCCACTGCGCGACGCACGACCAGCCAGGGAAGCCCGCCGCCTGACGGCAGCCACCCGCCGAGGAC
This sequence comes from Streptomyces sp. NPDC048442, assembly GCF_040651475.1. NCBI lineage: Bacteria > Bacillati > Actinomycetota > Actinomycetes > Kitasatosporales > Streptomycetaceae > Streptomyces > Streptomyces sp. NPDC048442. The sequence goes on along the minus strand of NZ_JBEZKB010000012.1, from coordinate 38,773 downwards.
CCGGCCCGGTCGCGCGCACAGTCGCAAGGGTGGCGGAGTTACGGGTGCATGCGGGCGCCCTTGACGGCCTTGTCGACCGCGCCCCGCGCGCCGTGCACCGCGATGCCGACCAGGTCGAGGCCGTCCTTGCCGACGGCCCGTACCGCCGCCCGGTTGTCCCGGTCGTTGCCCGTCGCGAACAGGTCCGAGGTGAAGACGCCCACCGACAGGCCCCGCGACAGCGCCTTGGCGTGCGCGGCCGTCAGGTTCTCCTTCGTACCCTCGAAGACCATCACGGGCTGGCGGAACATCGGCAGGTACGCGGTGTCGTCGGCGTCCGCGTACGGTTCGCCGATCACCTCGGGCACGGTCGTGCCCAGACCGCTGACCAGGAAGGCGGTCACGTTCAGCCGCTGCCAGGTCTCCAGGTCCTCGCGCAGCAGCACGGCGATCTTGGTGTCGAAGCGGACAGGGGCGGGGCCGGGGGCCGGGGCGGTGTCGACGTCAGGGGTGGTGGCGGCAGCGGGGTTCTCGTCGTTTCTCATGCTTCGAGACTCGCTCGTCGGCGTCTGCCCGGTCTTGTACGTTCCTAGCGTGAGCCCCGCAGCATCCCGGCCCCGTCCGCCGCAGGAAGTCACCGCCTGGCAGCCGCCGGTCGCCGGTGTCGTCGAGGTGTTCCACGCCCACTTCACCGAGCACGCCTACCCCATGCACGTGCACGACGCCTGGACCCTGCTGATCGTCGACGACGGGGCGGTCCGCTACGACCTGGACCGCTTTGAGCGCGGCACCCCCGGCGACACCGTGAGCCTGCTCCCGCCGCACGTCCCGCACAACGGCTCACCCGCCACCGCGCAGGGGTTCCGCAAGCGCGTTCTCTATCTGGACTCGACGCATCTCGACGACAGCCTGATCGGCGCGGCAGTGGACGGGCCCGACCTGGCCGATCCTCAACTCCGCACCCGCGTTGGCCAGTTGCACACCGCCCTCAGCCACCCCGGCGACGCCTTCGAGGCCGAGAGCCGGCTCGCCCTCATCGGCGAACGGCTCCGCACCCATCTGCGCCCCCGCCTCCTCCTCCCGCGGTCCGAGCCCGACCACCGGGTCGCCCAGGACCTCCGTGAGCTCCTCGACGCCCGCCTGCACGAGGGCATCACCCTGGACGAGGCCGCCCGCCTGGTGCACGCTCATCCCACCCATCTCGTACGGGCGTTCAGTGGCGCGTACGGGATCGCCCCGCACCAGTACCTGATGTCCCGCCGCATCGACCACGCCCGCCGGCTGCTCCTCGACGGGCGGCCGGCGGGTGAAGTGGCGACGGCCGTCGGTTTCTACGACCAGTCGCACCTGACCCGGCACTTCAAGAAGGTGGTGGGCACGACTCCGGGGCGGTACGCGACTGCGGGGCGGTACGCGACTCCGGGGCGATACGCGACTGCGGGGCGGTACGCGACGCGCCCGCGCGCAGTCCGTCCATGACGAGGTCCAGGAGCCGGGCGGCGCGCGGCTGCCAGTCGCCGCAGGGGTCGATCTGCCAGAGGCCCGCGACGGCGAGGAGGAGGTCGTCGGCGCTCACGCCGGGGCGGATGGTCCCCACCTGTTCGCTGGCGCGCAGCAGCAGGTCGGCGGCGTCGGTGATTTGAGTGTGCGCCGGTTTCGCCGGGCCGCCGGGCGCGCTGGTCACCTGGCGGATCGCCTCGGCGAGGCCCGCCTTGGTCATCGCGAACAGTGCGAGCCGGTCCATCCACTCCCGCAGTGCCTCGTCCGGCCGGCGGGTGGCGAGCAACTGGCTCGCGCAGTCCGCGACTTGGCGCATCTCGTGGCGGAAGACCTCCAGTACCAGTGCTTCCCGGTTGGGGAAGTTGCGGTAGAAGGTGCCCTGGCCCACGCCCGCCTTCCGGGCGATGGCGCTCAGCGGTGCGTCGGCGGCGCGGGTCAGTTCGGTCAGCGCCACTTCCAGGATGCGCTCGCGGTTGCGCTGCGCGTCGACCCGAACGGGCACGGCCCTCTTCTCGTCCACTCGCCCTCCTCGTGGGGTCGCCGACGCACCCGGCCTTGTTAAGCGGACAATTGTCCGGTACGTTTCCCGTACTTCAGTAACGGACAGCTGTCCGGTTGAGTCCACTCTAACTGCCGGCGCGAAGGAAGACCGACCATGGCCTTATCCGCATCCGCATCCATATCAGCACCCACCTCCAGTGTCATCGTTCTGAACGTCAACGGCGAGAAGCATTCGCTCACCGTCGACCACCGCACCACCCTGCTCGACGCCCTGCGCGAGCGGCTCGACCTCACCGGCACCAAGAAGGGCTGCGACCAGGGGCAGTGCGGCTCCTGCACCGTCCTGATCGACGGTCAACGCTCCCTGACCTGCCTGCAGTTGGCCGTGGCCGCCGAGGGGCGTGAGATCCGCACCGTCGAGGGACTGGCCGAGGGCGGGCAGCTGCATCCGGTGCAGCAGGCCTTCCTCGATCTGGACGGCCTCCAGTGCGGCTACTGCACCCCGGGGCAGATCTGTTCCGCCGTCGCCGTCATCGAGGAGCACGCGGCCGGCTGGCCCAGCGCGGCCACCGAGGACGTGCGGCCCCAGGACGTACCACCGCCGCTCACCGGTGACGAGATCCGCGAACGGATGAGCGGCAACCTGTGCCGCTGCGGGGCGTACGCGGCGATCGTCCAGGCGGTCGCGCGAGCGGCCGATGCCCGGGGGCACACGGCCGAGGCCCGGGGACACACGGCCGATGCCCGGGAAGGCGCGGCCGGCAACTCCAAGGAGGCTGCGGCATGAGGGAGTTCGGATATCAGCGCGCGTACGACGTGCCAGGAGCGCTCGCGCTCCTCGACGCCGATCCCGAGGCCCGCTTCCTCGGCGGCGGCACCAATCTCGTCGACCTGATGAAGTCCGGTGTGGAGCGGCCCGCCCGCCTGGTGGACCTGCGCGACCTTCCACTGGACCGCATCGAGACCGCGGCGGACGGCACTCTGCACATCGGCGCCACCGTCACCAACAGTGACCTCGCGGCCCACCCCGAAGTCCGCCTCCGCTACCCGGCGTTGACGCAGGCCGTACTGGCCGGGGCCTCCGGGCAGCTGCGCAACATGGCCACGGTCGGCGGGAACCTCCTCCAGCGCACCCGCTGCGGTTACTTCACCGATGTCGCGCGGCCCTGCAACAAACGCTCACCCGGCACCGGCTGCCCCGCCCTGACCGGCGAGCACCACAACGCCGCGATCCTCGGAGCCTCCGGCCACTGCGTCGCCGTGCACCCCTCCGACCTGGCCGTCGCGCTCGCCGCCTTCGACGCGGTGGTTTCGTACGAAACCACCGACGGCCTGGGCGAGTTGACGCTGGCAGACTTCTATCTGCCGGTGGGCGACACCCCGCACCGGGAGACAGCTCTGCCGCCCGGCGCGCTGATCACCTCCATCGCCCTGCCGCCCGCACCGGTGGCCGCCGCCTCCCGCTACCGGAAGGTGCGCGAGCGCGCCTCGTACGCCTTCGCGATCGGTTCGGTCGCCGCCGCGCTCGACGTCGAGGCGGGTGTCGTACGGGACGTGCGCCTCGCTCTCGGCGCGGTCGCCTCGCGGCCGTGGCGGGCCCTCGCGGCGGAGCAGGTGCTCAGGGGTGCACCGGCGGACGCCGACACCTTCGCAGCCGCCGCGGACGCCGAACTCGCCGCCGCTTCGCCGCTTGAGCACAACGGGTACAAGGTGACCCTCGTCCGCAATCTCGTGGTCGCCGTGCTCACCGAACTCGCCGAGGAGGCCGCCCGATGACCAGTACCACCACCTCCCTGAAGGGCTCCGTCGGCACCCCGCACTCACGGGTGGAGGGGTACGACAAGGTCACCGGGGCCGCCCGCTACTCCGCGGAGATCCCCTTCGATCAACTCGCCCACGGCTGGCTGGCGTTGTCCACGGTGACGCGCGGCCGCATCCTCGCGGTGGAGGACGGGCCCGTCCTCGCCATGCCCGGTGTGCTCGCGGTGCTGCACCACGGGAACGCCCCGCGGCTGGACACCAGCCACTCGGCGTTCATGGGACTGACGCCCGATCCCGCGGTCGCACTCTTCCAGAACGACCGGGTGCCGTACGCGGGCTGGCCGGTGGCGCTGGTCGTGGCCGAGACGTCCGAGCAGGCGCGGGAGGCCGCCGAGTCGCTCGTGGTCCGCTACGCCGAGGAACCGCACGACGTGGCGTTCTCCGCAGGCCGCGCGGGGGCGGTCACGGCGACGGGCGTCCCGCACGCCGCGGCGGTGACCGAGAAGGGTGACCTGACGGCCGAACTCGCCGCGTCCGCCGTGGTCGTGGACGCCGAGTACACCACGCCCGAGGAGCACCACAACTCGATGGAGCCGCACGCGGCGACGGCGCGCTGGGAGGACGGGCGGCTCGAAGTCGTCGACTCCAACCAGGGCGCCGGGTGGGTGAGGGGCGACCTCGCGAACCTCTTCTCGCTCGATCCGGCCTCGGTGCACGTGCGCTCCGAGCACATCGGCGGCGGCTTCGGCTCCAAGGGCCCGCGGGCCAACCAGGTGGCCGCGGTGATGGCCGCGACGCTCCTCCAGCGCCCGGTACGCGTGGTGCTGACCCGGCGTCAGATGTTCACGCTGGCCGGCTACCGCAGCCCCACCGCCCAGCGGGTCAGGCTCGGTGCGGAACCCGACGGGCGGCTGCGCGCACTGGAGCACACCGCGCTGAACGTCACTTCCACGGTGTCGGAGTTCCTGGAGCCGAGCGCCACGCCGGGACGGGTGCTGTACGACGCCCCGGCGCACCGCACCGCCCATCAGGTCGTACCGCTCGACGTGCCCAGCCCGACGTTCATGCGCGCCCCGGGCGAGGCGCCCGGGTCGTTCGCGCTGGAGAGCGCGTTCGACGAGCTGGCGGAGAAGTGCGGCGTCGACCCGATCGACCTGCGCGCCCGCAATGACACCGACCGGGGGCCCGTGTCGGGCCTGCCGTTCGCGGGGCGTCGACTGCTCGACTGCTTCCGGGAGGGCTCGGCCAGGTTCGGCTGGGCGGACCGCGACCCCCGCCCGGGGCGGCGTCGCGACGGGAGGTGGCTGCTGGGCACGGGCACGGCGGCGGCCTCCTTCGCCGCCGGGGCCATGCCGTCGACGGCGGCGATCACGGCCGAGCCCGACGGCCGCTTCACTGTTCGGATCACCGCGGCGGACATCGGGACGGGCGCGCGGACCGCGCTCACCCTGATCGCCGCCGACGCCCTGGAGACCCGGCCGGAGCGGGTCCGCGTCCTGATCGGGGACAGCGACTTCGGTCCCGCGATGGTCGCGGGCGGCTCGGCGGGCACCCGCTCCTGGGCCTGGGCGATCACCGCCGCCGCCCAGGAGCTGCGCACCCTGCTCGCGCCCGGCGCCGACATCCCGCCGGAGGGCGTCACCGTGCGCTCGGACACGACGCAGGCGATCATGGCGCTGCCGCAGCGTGAACGGCACTCCTTCGGCGCGCAGTTCGCGGAGGTGGCAGTCGACGTCGCCACCGGCGAGGTGCGGGTGCGCCGGATGCTCGGCGTCTTCGCCGCGGGCCGGATCGTCAACCCGCTGACCGCCCGCAACCAGCTGACCGGCGGAATGGTCTGGGGCATCTCCATGGCCCTGCACGAAGAGGCGGTACGGGACCGGGCCTCGGGCGCCCTCGTCGGCGCCGACCTGGCCGGCTACCACGTCGCGTCCCACGCGGACGTCCCGCACGTCGAGGCCCACTGGCTCCCCGACGACCAGGACGAGGACGACCCGGTGGGGATCAAGGGCATCGGCGAGATCGGCATCGTCGGCGCGGCGGCGGCGATCGCCAACGCGGTCTGGCACGCGACCGGCGTACGCCACCGCCATCTGCCGATCCGGCCCGACCGCGTGCTGTCGGCCGAACCGAGGGCCGAACGTGCTTGACATTGCAGGGCAGTTGGCGCACTGGATCGAAGAGGGGCGCGACTTCGCGGTCGCCACCGTGGTCGAAGTGAGCGGCAGCGCGCCGCGCGAACCCGGTGCGGCTCTCGCCGTCGACGCGGCAGGCCAGGCGATCGGCTCGGTCTCCGGCGGGTGCGTGGAAGGCGCGGTGTACGCACTGTGCCAACAGGCCCTCGCCGACGGCGGCCCGGCCGTCGAACGGTTCGGCTACAGCGACGACGACGGCTTCGCCGTTGGCCTGACCTGCGGCGGAACCGTGGAGGTGCTGGTCACGCCGGTCGGTGTCGGCGCGCCCGCCAGGCCCGTGATCGCCTCCGCCCTGACGGCGTTCGCCGAAGGCGGGTCGGCGGCGCTCGTACGGGTGGTGCGCGGACCGCGGGAACTCCTGGGCGCGGCGCTGCTGGTGCGCTCCGACGGCTCGTACGAGGGAACTCTCGGCGGCGCCGCGCAGTTGGACCGCATCGCGCGGGACGAGGCCGGAGCGCTGCTGGGTCTCGGCCGTACGGGCACCGTCGACGTTTCCGCCGACGGGTCCCACTGCCCCGGCGGGGTGACTCTGTTCGTGGAGTGCCGGGTGGAGCCGCCCCGGATGATCGTCTTCGGTGCGGTCGACTTCGCGGCGGCACTCGTGCGCACGGGCAGTTTCCTGGGCTTCCACGTGACGGTGTGCGACGCCCGGCCGGTGTTCGCCACCCGGGCCCGCTTCCCCGAGGCGGACGAGGTCGTCGTCGACTGGCCCCACCGCTATCTGAGCCGCACGGCCACCGACGCGCGCACCGTGCTGTGCGTGCTCACGCACGACGCCAAGTTCGACGTGCCCCTCCTGGAGGCGGCCCTGCGGATGCCGGTGGCGTACGTCGGCGCGATGGGATCGCGCCGCACCCATGAGGACCGTCTGCACAGGCTGCGCGAAGCCGGCCTGACCGAACGCGAGTTGGCCCGCCTCCGCTCACCGATCGGCCTCGACCTCGGCGCCCGTACGCCGGAGGAGACCGCGCTGTCGATCGCGGCGGAGATCGTCGCGACCCGGTACGGCGGCACGGGCCTGCCACTGACCGGCACCAGGACGCCGCTGCACGGTACCGGCCGGTCGACGGGCACGGCCGCGCCCCGTGGTCGTGCGCCAACGGCCGCCGCCTTCCCGGGAGTTACCGGCTCCGCAGCGTCCGTTCCCTGACGGGCCCCGACAGGCAGCTCGCGCACCCTGCACCGGTGGCTGAGGGCGGCCACCGGCACCACCCCGCTCCAGACTTCCTCAAGCAGTTCGGAGTGCCCCCGGGCGACTACCGCCGGGCCTTTCCGCGCGGGCGGTGACGGCTCACGCGGGTACCGAATCGGCCTTCGCTCCGCTCGCCGCCGCTGCATGCTGCTTCTCGTCGGCCGTTGCCAGCCAGAAGTACACGGGCGGCAGGGCGAGTTCGATCACCAGGAGGACGATCTGGAACGAGTGCGGCTGTCCTGCGGTGGCGAGCGACAGCAGTCGGCCCGCCGCGCCCAGGAGGAAGATCGCGGCCAGGGCGCGTACGGCGGCCGCCGGTACGGGGCTCTGCCGGGCCGCCCACAGCCAGGCGAGGCCGTATCCGGCGAAGATCGCGCCGAAGAAGCGGCCCAGGCTGTCGATCGTCGGGCCTGCGGATTCCCCGCCGGGGATCGCGGCGTTGCCAGCGACGATGTGCAGGACGCCGATCGCCACGCAGGAGAAGCCCATGATGCGTGCGAGCACTTTGAGAGCGGTGGACATGATGCAACCCCCGTTGTCCGGCGCCCTGTTGGCGCTTGGTTGACGTGTGTCCACTAAGGTAGCGGGGGTAAGTAGACGTGTGTCAAGTAAGGTGGTGCCGTGCCTTCCCGAACCCCTGGTGCTTCCCGAGGCCCCGGTGCTGCGGGCGCCGCGCGCGTACCTCGCAAACGGCTCTCCCCCGACGACCGCCGGGCCCAGCTGCTCTCCGTCGGCGCGCGGCTCTTCGCCGCGCACGCCTACGACGACGTCCTGATGGAGAACGTCGCGGAGGCGGCCGGGGTGTCGCGTGCGCTGCTCTACCGCCACTTCGCCAGCAAGCGCGATCTGTTCGTGGCGATCTACCAGCAGGTGGCGGACAGCCTGCTCGCGCAGTCGCGGTTCGATCCGGCCGACACCCTGCAGGAGCAGCTCGTCGAGGGGCTGGACGCCCACATCGCGTACTTCGCGGACCACCGCAACACCGTGATCGCGGCGAACCGCGTCCTGGCCGGCGACCGGCTCGTCCAGACCGTCATCGCGAACGAACTCGACGCGCTGCGCGAGCGGTTGCTCGACGCCTCCCACGTCACGGACCCGGGGCTCAGAGCGGCGATGTCGGCGGTCGTGAAGGCGTGGCTGGTCTTCGTACAGGTGCTGTGCGTGGACTGGCTGGAGCACGAGACGTGCACGCGGACGGAGTTGCGCGACGTGGCCATCGGGGCGCTGACGGGCTCGCTTGAGCCACTGCTCAAGGCGTACGGGAAGGAGTGAACGCCGACTGAATGGCGACTGAACACCGGCTGGCCGAGACAACCTGATCGCTATCCGGAACATCTCCTCTCACAAGGCCCGCCGATGCCGGAGCGGGTCTGTGAACGAGGAGCTGACGCATGGCCCGACACTCCAGCCGTACGAAACGCAGCCGAGGGCGCCGTGGGCGCCGCCTGCTGCGCGATGTCCGTGGGCTTCGCGGGCTGCGCGGGCTGCGCGGCCTCCGTCGGTTCCGTGTCGACTACCCCCGCCGGGGGAAGAGCAACTGGCGCCGCTGGGTCCCCTCGCGCCTTCAGGTGTTGAGCGGGTTCCTGGTCGGTTTCGGTGCGCTGGTCGGGCTGTTCGCCTTCGTGTACGCGTCCGTCGACATCCCGGAGGAGAACGCCGAGGCACGCCGGCAGGGCACCGTCTACTACTGGGCCGACGGCACCCAGATGGTGAGCGTGGGCTCGGTCAACCGGCAGAACGTCACCCTCGCCGACATACCCGATTCGATGGAGCACGCGGTCATCGCCGCCGAGAACGAGACCTTCTACTCCGACCCGGGAGTATCGGCGAAGGGGATCGCCCGCGCCGTCGTCAGCATCGTCAAGGGCGGTGACACCCAGGGCGGGTCCACCATCACCCAGCAGTACGCGAAGAACACCTACCTCAGCCAGGAGCAGTCGGCCACCCGGAAGTTCCGGGAGTTCTTCATCGCGCTGAAGCTGAACAACACGAAGAGCAAGGAGGAGATCCTCCAGGGATATCTGAACACCAGCTGGTTCGGCCGCGGCGCGAACGGCATCCAGGCGGCGGCGCACGCGTACTACGGAATCCCCGCGAAGGACCTCGATCCCAGCCAGACGGCGCTGCTCGCGGCCCTGCTCAAGGGGGCCGAGGAGTACGACCCGGCAGGCGGCGGCGGCAACCACGCACGCGCCGTCGAGCGCTGGAAGTGGATCCTCGACCGGCAGGTGGAGACCGGCTCGATGACGAAGACCGAGCGGGCCAGGTACCAGGAGTTCCCCGAGCCGAAGAAGGCCGTCAAGCCGACCAGCCTCGGCGGCCAGACCGGCTATCTCGTCGACATCGCCAACAAGTACATCAAGAAGCGCTCGGGCCTCACCGACAAGGAACTCGCCCAGGGCGGCTACCGGGTGCGCACCACCTTCGAAAAGTCCAGGGTGCAGCAGCTGGAGCGGGCCGTACGGAGCGTGCGGGAGCGCGACCTCGACCCCAAGAAGCGCGAGGCGGACAAGTACGTGGAGGTGGGCGCCGCCTCCGTGCGGGCCGACGGGGCCGTGGTCGCGGTGTACGGCGGAGCCGACGCGGTCACCCACTTCGTCAACAACGCCGACACCGCGGGCGTCCCCGTCGGCTCGGCCTTCAAGCCCTTCGTGCTGGCCGCGGGCCTTCAGCACGGCGAAGGGGTCACCCTGGAGAGCGGCTTCGACACCGCGGGGCGCCTGGTGAAGGTCTCCGTGGGCGGGATACCCGTCGCCGAGCCCGGCGTCGGTGGCGGCCAGGTGGTGGCGGGCGCGAAGCCGACGACCTTCTACGACGCACTGCGCACCCAGGCGAACGCCCCCATCGCACAGCTCGGCAAGCACATCGGGATGCAGAAGGTGAAGGACTTCGCTGTCGAGGCCGGGCTGCACGAGAAGAGCCTGGCCCGCCCGGACAAGTCCTTCCCCCTCGGTACGTCCACCCCGAGCGCGGTCAGGATGGCGGACGCGTACACCGCCTTCACCAACCGGGGGATGCGGGCCGAGCCCTACTCGGTGACCCGGATGACCCGGGACGGCGAGTCGGTCGAAGGATTCGACAAGCCCGAGCCGCAGCGCGCGATGGACGCCTCGGTGGCGGACAGCGTGGACTCCGCGCTGAGCGCGGTGGCCTGGGAGGCGATGAGGGAGGACCGGAGGGCCGACGCGTTCGCCAGGCCGGTGGGCAGCCGCATCTCCGCGGGTACCACCGGCAAGGACGACCGGATGAAGTCGGCCTGGTTCATCGGCACCACCGAGGGGCTGACCACGGCCGTCACGATGTTCCGCAGCAAGCCGGGCACCCCTCAACTGCTGGGAATGCAGGACGTGGGCGGAACCGGTGCGGGGCGCGGCAATGTCTTCCCGCTGCGGATCTGGAGCACGTACGCCACCGGGAAGTAGACCGCTTCCCCCGTACGGTCACGGGCCCTGGCGCAGCGTGCGCATACGGACGTACGCGTACACGCACCCGGCCAGCGCGAGGTCGGACAGCAGCATGAAGCCGATCGAGTACGAGTCCTTGGCGCTGTAGATGGCACCCATGAGCAGCGGCGGTACGAATCCGCCGAGGCCGCCCATCGCGCCGACGATGCCGGTGACGCTGCCCACCTGGGACTGCGGTGTGACCTGCGAGACGAGGGCGAAGACGCTGCCGCCCGCGGCGCCGAGTCCGGCCGCCATCGCGAGCAGGGCGATCGTCCCGACCGGGCCCAGCGCGGGGTCGAAGGCCTGGACGACGGCGAAGACGGCCACGACGGCCAGCGCGCCGGCGGTGACGACGGCCGGGTGGAGACGGTCCGACAGCCGGCCGCCGAGGGGCCGGAACAGGACGGTGACCAGGGCGAACCCGGCGGCCTTGGTGCCCGCGTCGGTCGGCGACAGCTCGTACCAGGTCTTGAGGTACGTCGGCAGGTAGACGCCGAACGCGACGACGCCGCCGAACCCGATCGCGTACAGCGCGGACAGCTCCCACGTCACGCGCAGAGCGCCCGCCTGCCGCAGCCGGGAGGAGAGCGACGCGACGGGCACGGCCCGGCCGGGCCGGTCCTTGATCAGGACGGTCGCCAGCGCCGCGTACGCGGCGAGCGCGACCGCGACGACGACGAAGGGGAGGTTCTCGCCGTGCGCGGCGATGCGCGGCGTGAAGTACCCGGACAGCGCGACACCGCCCGTCCCCATGCCGAACACACCGAGAGCGAAGCCCCGCCTGGCGGGCGGGAACCAGGAGTTGACCAGCGGCACACCGATCGCGAACGTCGTGCCGCCGAGCCCGAGCAGGAAGCCGACCAGCAGCATCAGGGCGTAACTGTCCCTGGCGGGAATCAGCAGCAGCACCGGGACGATGGTGAGCGCGGAGACCAGCGGCAGCATCAGCTTCGCCCCGTACCGGTCGGTGAGCGCACCCGCGGGAATCCGCCCCACCGACCCCACCAGCACCGGAGTCGCGACAAGCAGCGACTGCTGGAACGAGCTGAGGCCGAGCCGCTCCTTGTACCCGATGGCCAGCGGCGCGATCAGGTCCCAGGCCCAGAACGTGAGCGTGAACCCGACCGTCGCCACGAGCAGATTGCGGTACGCGGCGGCCGGCGGCTTCTGACCGGTGTCCTCGGTGTCCTCGGTGTGCATACCGCCAGTCAAGACACCGAACGGGACCGGGGCGCGGGGGACTGGGCCGTACGCAGTACCGCACCCCGGCCGCCGCTGTCCCTGCCGCTGTCCCCGCCGCTATCCCTGCGGCTGTCCCTGTGCGACGTGCTCGCCGGCCGACTCCAGTGCCAGGTCCAGGCGCACCGGACGGTCCTCGCCGTGGTGGGTGGCGGCCGAGGCGCGCGGGGCGTGGCCCGCCGCCGTCGCCGCGAGGACGTACGGGCCGCCGGACGGCACCGCGAGCGAGTAGTGGCCGTCGGCGTCCGTCCGGGCGGCGCCCGCCTGGCGGCCGCGCCGGTCGATCAGCGTCACCTTGGCGTGGGCGACGGGTGCGCCCGCCGGGTCCAGGACCCGGCCGCGGAACGCCGCCAGTGACTCCTCGGCACGCGCCAGGAGCGCGTCCTCCTCGCTGCTCGCCCGCAGCTGTACGTGCTGCTGCACGACGGTCACGCGCCGCTTGGGCAGGCACAGGGCGAGCGCCAGGCCCACCACGACCGCGGCCGTGGCGATCAGGAAGGAGATGCGGAAGCCGTGCATCGTCGGGATCGCGACGCCGCCCACGTGGTGCGCCGTGTTGGCCAGCACCATGCCGATGACCGCCGACGACACGGAGGTGCCGATCGAGCGCATCAGGGTGTTGAGGCCGTTGGCCGCGCCCGTCTCGGACGGGTCGACCGCACCGATGATGAGCGCGGGCAGCGAGGAGTAGGCGAGGCCGATGCCCGCGCCGACGACCACCGAGATCACGATGGTCTGCCAGGCGGCGCTCATCAGTCCGAGCCCGCCGCCGTAACCGATCGCGATGATCAGCATGCCCAGGATCAGCGTGACCTTCGGGCCGAACCGCGCCGACAGCCGCGCGTACACGGGCGCGGTGAACATCATCGTCAGACCGAGCGGCGCGACGCACAGCCCGGCGACGACCATCGACTGGCCGAGGCCGTAGCCGGTGGCGGACGGCAGCTGGAGCAGCTGGGGGAGCACCAGGGAGATCGCGTAGAAGGCGACACCGACCATGATCGAGGCGAGGTTGGTGAGCAGCACCTCGCGGCGGACGGTGGTGCGCAGGTCGACCAGCGGAGCCTTCTTGCGCAGCTCCATCACGCCCCAGGCGATGAACACCACGACCGCCGCACCGAACAGACCCAGGGTGGTGGAGCTGCCCCAGCCCCAGTCACTGCCCTTGGTGACCGGCAGCAGGAGCAGCACAAGGCCGAGCGCGAGCCCGAGCGCGCCCGCGACGTCGAAGCTGCCCCTGGCGCGCAGCGGGCTCTCCGGTACGACGACGAGCGTCAGGACGATCGACAGGACCCCGAGGCCGGCCGCGCCGAAGAACAGCATGTGCCAGTCGGCGTGCTGGGCGACGAGCGCGGCGAGCGGCAGGGCGAGACCGCCGCCCACGCCGATGGAGGAGGACATCAGCGCCATGGCCGAGCCGAGCTTCTCGGCCGGCAGCATGTCGCGCATCAGACCGATGCCGAGCGGAATGGCACCCATCGCGAAGCCCTGCAGCACACGGCCCGCGATCATCACGAGGAGTTGGTCGGTGAACCCGCATATCAGCGAGCCCACCACCATGATCGCGAGGCTGGTGATCAGCATCCGGCGCTTGCCCGCGAGGTCACCGAGACGACCCATGATCGGAGTGGACACCGCACCGGCGAGCAGGGTCGCGGTCATCACCCAGGTGGCGTTCGAGGGTGAGGTGCTCAGCAGCTCGGGCAGGTCCTTGATCACCGGCACGAGCAGCGTCTGCATGACCGCGACGACGATGCCGGCGAAGGCAAGTACGGGGACGACGCCGCCTGTTCGGCGAGTGCTGGTCGTCGGCTGAGACATTACGGAGGGCCTCCGGAAGGCGGCATAAGGGTGCGGGCAAGTTACGTGTAACCCGAACCTGTTTCCCGGGGCGACTATTCCGATGATCGCCGTACGAGCCGAATCCTTGACCTACTCATTGCACGGCTACTCGCCCAGCCACCGTGCGATGCTGCGCCCGTAGCTGTCCAGGGAGCGTTCGACGGTGCCTCGGTCCTTCGAGGGCAACAGCGTGAGGGCCCGGGTGACCCCCGCCTCCGCGCACTGTTCGAGCGCCTTCGGGTCGTGCGGCAGCCCGGCCAGCACCACCGGGAGCGGGCCGCGCCCCGCCTCCTCGGCGCGGGAACGCAGTTCGGCCACCCGGCGCAGGGTGCGCAGGAAGGTCTCGTGGTTCCCGTAGTCCGGCAGCCAGCCGTCCCCGTAGGTGAGCACCCGGTCGAGGACGGTCGGGCCCATGCCGCCGATCAGGACGGGCGGGTGGGGCCGCTGCACGGGTTTGGGCCACGACCACATCCGCTCGAAGGAGACGTGCTTGCCGTGGAAGGCGGCCTCGTCCTGCTGCCAGATCGTCCTGATCGCTTCGACGTGCTCCTTCATCCGGGCGAACCGGCGCGCCGGGTCCACCCCGTGATGGATCATCTCCTGCTCGACCCAGCCCGCCCCCACCCCGAAGTCGACCCGTCCCGAGGAGAGTTGGTCGACCGTGGCGACCGTCTTCGCCAGCACGACGGGGTCGTGCTGGGCGACCAGACAGATCGCGCTGCCCACCCGCAGGCGCTGCGTCGAGGCCGCGGCGGCGGTCGCGGCGACGAAGGGGTCGTACGTGTTGCTGAACTCCGGGGGGAGCTGTGCGGTCTGGGGCGTCACGGGCAGATGGGTGTGCTCGGCGAAGTACAGGGCGCTGTGGCCGCGCTCCTCCACCGTGCGCGCGAGACAGCCGGGCGGCACGGTCGATGCCGTGGCGAAGATGGTGACTCCGGTTTCGATGGGATGACCTCTTCTCGGTTCCGTACGGGGGGGCTGGGACGGGGACGGTGGGGGTGCTGACGATTCAGCGGGCGTCCGGCAGCCCGGCCGTCGTCTCGTTGAGCTTCGCGGCGAGGGCCTTCAGGAGGGAGCCTGCCCGCTTGTCGTCGGGGCCGACCGCGATCAGCCGGTTGGTGACGTACGAGACGCCGACACCGGCACCGGGCCAGGCAAGGTGGGCCGAGCCGCCGCCGCCGTCGTGGCCGAAGGAGTCGCCGTCCGCGCCGGGGCGCGGGGTGGTGCGCAGCCGGAAACCGGCGCCGCCGTACACCATCGGGATGTTGATCAGCTGGTCCACCTTGCGCACGTACTCGCGCCTGGCGTCGTCCGCCACCGCGCGCGAGACCAGCACGTACGGCTCACCGGGCGTGCGCACGGCGTCGGCCGCGAGGATCCCGTACAGGGCGGAGAGCGACCTGGCCGTCCCGAAGACGTTGGCGGCGGGCACCAGACTGGTGCGGCGGCTGCTGCGGTTCCAGATCATCTCCTCGTGCGGGAAGGGGACGGGGTTCTGCCAGATGCGCTGCGTCAGCGCGTCGCCGCTGGTGAAGAAGCCGGTGTACTGGTCGAGGAAGTTCTGGCCGTACTCCAGGCGCGCGACCCGGTGTTCGTGCTCGGCGGGGATGCCGAAGTGGATGTCGAGGCCGTGGGGTCCCGCTATCTCTTCGGCGAAGAACCGGTCGATGCTGCGGCCGTCCACCCGGCGGACGACCTCGGCGACGATCCACCCCATCGTGAACGGGCCGTAGAGGATGCCCTCCGCCCGGCTGTCGCTCTCGGGCGCCTGGCCGGCGAGCAGCTCCGCCATGGCGCGCGGGTCCTGGATGTCGTCCTGGCTGACGGAGGCGCGGATGCCGGGCAGTTGGGCCGTGTACGTGATGACCTGGCGGAGTGTGATGGCGCTCTTGCCCGCGGCGCCGAACTCCGGCCAGTAGTGGGCCACCGGGGCGTCGAGGTCGAGCCGGCCCCGGTCCACCAGGACCAGCAGGGTGATGGCCACGATCCCCTTGCTCGCGGAGAAGATCATCTCCAGGGTGTCGCTCTCCCAGGGCCGTCCGGTCCCGGCATCGGCCGTGCCGCCCCAGATGTCGACGACGGGCGTGCCGTTCACCTGGGCGCAGAACGCGCCGCCGAGCTCGTCCCGCTCCCGGAGGTTGCGGACGAACTCCTCGCGGACGGACTCGAATCCCTCGGCGACGTAACCGTGCACGAGGGAGGCCGGGGTCGCGGTCTGTGCCGGCGGGGAAATGGACATGCGGATGCGCTCCAGGAGAGAAGGAAGAACAGAGAAGGAAGAACGAGAAGGAAGAACAAGGAAGAACAGAGAGGAAGACGCTCGCGCTCTACGGGGCCGGAAGAGGTGTGGTCCGTACCGTCAGACCCACGCGCAGCAGGCCGGGACCGGGGGCGGTGACGGACACGTCGCGCAGATCGGTGACGCGGATCAGGCCCTTCGTCACCGCACCGCTGTACGGGCCGACGACCACCGGCGTGGTGCCCGCGGCGACGGCGGCTTCGAGTCCGGCGGCGGCGTCCTCGAAGACGATGGCCGACACCGGGGCCGTCCCCAGCGTGCGGGCGGCTGCCAGGTAGCCCATGGGGTGCGGCTTTCCCTCGGTGACGTCCTCGGCGCCGACGAGGCAGGCGGGGAGGGGCAGTCCGGCCGCCGTCATGCGGCGTACGGCCAGCTCCCGGCCGGCCGAGGTGACGATCGCCCAGCTCTCGGCGGGCAGGCCGGCAAGCAGTTCCGCCGCGCCGGGGACGGGCACGATGCCGTCCACGTCGTCGATTTCCGCTGCCTCCAGCCGCGCCGTTTCGGCTGCCGCGTCCACACCGGCGGGTGCGTACCGGGCGACGGTTTCCCCGGTGCGCCGGCCGTGCGCCGTCGCCAGGATCTCGTCGGCGTCCAGGCCGTGCCGGTGGGCGAAGTTCCGCCAGGTCCGCTCGACGACGACGGTCGAGTCGACGAGGGTGCCGTCCATGTCGAACAGCAGGGCTTCGGCGGTCAGTTTCACGCGGTGTGCCGGAGCTGTGGTGGGGAGTGTGTCGGTGGTGATGCTCATGATGTTCCTTCGGTGGGGTGGCGGAGAATTCCTGCGTGGCGCCGGCTCCATGCGATGTCGGCGGCCAAGGGGTCTGTGGCCAAGGGGTCTGTGGCCACGAGGTCTGTGGCCATGAGGTCTGTGCTCCCGGGACCGGCGGGCGGCCGGCCCGCCGGGCTCCCCCGGTGGTCCGTTTCCACGACCAGCGTTCCCACGGGCACCGCATACGAGGCGAGCGCGGTCAGGGTTTCGGTCAGCCGGCCGTCGCCCCCGCCCAACGGCACGCCGCCGCCCTCTCCCCGCAGCCCGTCCTTCAGATGGACCTGGCCGCAGATCCAGGGGGCGTTGACGCGGATCAGCTCGGGCACGTCCACCCCGGCGGCGCGCGGGTTGTAGGTGTCGAGCAGCAGCCGGAAGGCGGGCGACGCGACCGCTTCGACGAGGTCGCGGGAGTCCGTGGGGGAGAGGGCGTTCTCGCTCGCCAGGAGCAGGTTCCGGTCCGCCGCCTCCCGCGCGGCCCAGGCCAGCACGGTCGCGGTCCGGCGCAGGTCGGATGCGCTGTCGATGGCACTGCGGCGGAAGCTCGGCACGAAGACCAGCGGCACGCCGAGCGCGGTGGCCGTGTCCAGGAGCCGGAGCAGCGTCGTACGGACGAGGTCCGCCGGGGCGCTGCCTTCCGGCGCGGTCAGGCCGATGTCGTTGAGCAGGTTCCCGGAGAGCGCTGCGAGCTCCACGCCGGTGGCCTCGGCGGTCTCCCGCAGGGCCGCGACCGAACCGGGTGCGTCGAGCCAGTCGGCCCGGCCGGGGCCGCCCAGGTCGAGCTGGACGGCGTCCGCGCCGGTACGGGCTGCCAGCTCGACGGCGGCCTTCCCGGCCACGGGCAGCCGCCAGTCCGCGAGGGCGATGCGCGGAGCGGGAGGGGCGTCGGCGGTGGTGGCGGACGGCTCCGGCAGGATCACGACGCGGTCCGGCGGCTCTGGGAGACCGGTGCCTCGTCGCCGACCGGCCGCCACTTTCCCCCACCGTCGACGACCAGGCTGGCGCCGTGCTGTTCTGTGCTCGCGTTGAGCGCCAACTCGGTTGCCACCGCGCCGAATTGGGCGGGCTGCATGTAGTCGCTGTAGTCGAAGCCGCCCGGCCTGCGCCGCCGGATCCCGGGGCTGTCGACCATGCCCGCCGGAAGCACCTGCACGATGCGGACGTCGTCCGGGTCCTGCTCCTGGGCCACGGAGTTCAGCAACGCGGCTCCCGCCGCCTTGGTGGCGGCGTAACCGGACCGTCCTGGCCCGGCGTTGAAGACCACCTCGGAGGACACGCCCAGGAACAGCCCGGCCTCCGAGGTACGGCGGAGCGCCGGAAGGGCGGCGGCGAGCGTCAGCCAGAGCCCGTGCAGATTGACGTCCACCTGTCGGCGCCACTCGTCCTCGGGTGCGTCACCGAAGAGCGCGCGGCGGTCGCCGTAGTGGACCGCCGAGAAACAGGCCAGCCGCAGGTCGCCCTCGGTGGCCGCCGCCAACTGCCGCTGGGCGGCGGCCCGGTCGGTGAGGTCGAGCGGAGCCCAGCGCAGCGCCTCGGCGCCGGGGCCCGTGGGCTCGGAGCGGCTGAGCACCAGGACGTCGGCCCCGGCGTGCGCCCAGGCGTCGGCGATGCCGCGGCCGATGCCGGTGGAACCGCCGACCACTACGGCCGGACGGCCCGAGAGCGGAAGGGGGAGGGGGGTCGGCATCAGTTCTCCGTGGTGGTGTGCGAAGGGGTGGTGTGCGAAGGGGCGGTGTGCGAAGGGAGGGCGTGGGCGCGAGCGGTGTGGGAGGGAACGGTGGGAGTGGGCCGGGGGTCCGGTGCGAGGCGCACCGCGAGTTTGACGAGGCGTCTGCCGTCGAACACGCGGTTTCGGTCCTGCGCCAGGCGGCTCAGCAGCGGGGCCGCCTCCTCGATGCCGACGCAGTGGGTGACCAGGTCCCGGTAACGGTCGGGCGCGCGGCACAATTCGGCTGCCGCGTCCCGCAGATGGGAGTTCCCGACGCCCCGGTGACCGATCAGCCGCACCTGGCCGCCGGTCCCGGTACGGGCGTGCACCCAGCGGGCGGGATCGGGCAGTCCGGCGCAGTTGGCCGCGCGGACGGCGTTCAGGTCGATGCCCGGCAGCAGCGGGGTCGTGGCGAGCGGCGGCAGCCCGCCGAGCACGTCGACGGTGGTGTCCTCGCCGGCGAAGGTCACCGCCTCCTCCAGACAGGCCCGCGTCGCGTCGCGAGGCGTGGCGAGGAGGACCGCCGTCGGACCTTCCGCCGAGACCGCGCGCAGGGTACGGGTGCGGTCGGGCCCCTGTGCGAGGAGGAGGTCCGCCCGCGCGGAGCGGGCGGCGCTCCACTCCAGGCCCTGCCCGGTGTGGTGCACCAGTACGGTGCGCACTTCGGCCCCGAGCCAGTGGCGGGCCGCCCGGACCGCGAGGTGCCCGACCGTGCCGTCCCCGTACACGAGCAGCGTGCGCGGCCGGAAGGCGGCCAGGGTGGCGAGCGCGTAGCGCACCACCGCGAGCGGTTCGAGGAGCGCGGCCAGTTCGGATTCCGGTGCTTGCGGCAGCGGGATGACCTGGCCGTCGCGTACCGCGTGCGCCGGGATGAGCGTCTGCTCCTGCCAGAGGCCGTCGACGTTGTGGCCCAGCAGGAAGGACGGGTCGGTGGGGTGGGTGGGGTTGACGACGACAGGGGTCCCCGGGGCGAACTCGTCGCCGACACCCATGCCCACGGCCGACACCAGGGCGACGCCCTCGTGACCGAGGACGGGAGAGGGGTCGTCCCGCAGCCCGCGCAGCATCTGCAGATCGGTGCCGCACACTCCGGCGATCTGCGTGGCGATACGGATCTCACCCGGTGCGGGCCGCGGCGTGGGACGGCGACGGACGAGGACCCGCTGCCCCTGCCGGACGAGGGCCCGGTGCCCGGACCCGGACCCCGACCAGGACCCCGACCAGGACCCGGACCCGGGCACCGGCCAGGACCCGGACCCGGGCGCCGACCCGGACCTGGACCAGGACCCGGACCCGGGCACCGGCCCGGACCCGGACACCGACCTGGGCCTGGACCCGGACCCGGACGCCGGCCCGGACCCGGACCTGGGCCAGGACCCGGACTCGGGCACCGGCCCGGACTCGGGCACCGGCCCGGACCCGGACGTCGACCCGGACCAGAGCCCCGACCTCGGCCCCGACCCCGACCCGGACCCGGCGGGGGCCGGGCCCTGCTCTCTCCGCTTTTCCGCCGCGGATTTTGCCGACGCTCTCATACGTACACCTCTCCGATCTCGTGGCTGCGCCCCTGACGGACGGGCGCCTGATCACCGAGCACCCCGCCGCCGGGGGCCTCGGGAGCGGGGGTACCCTTCCCGCGGGCCGTTGCCGCTGCGCCCGTGGTGGCGGCGATTCCCGCCCCCACCAGCCCGTCCGCCTCTCCGCTCGCGCAGACGGTGATGCGGTCCGCGACCCACTGCGGGCTGCGGTCGCTGGTCAGATAGAGCCCCCGGCGCTCCAGATGGGCCAGGATCGCGTTGCGGTAGTGGGCGCCGAGGCCGACGGCCACACCCCCGGTGAGCGCGATCTCGTCGATCTCCGGGTCGAGGCAGAGTGCGGTGCGCAGGACGTCCGCGACGGGCGACGTCACCGAGGAGAGGAGCTCCCTCGCGAGCGGATCGGCCGAGTCCAGCGCCGTACGGAACGCGGACTCGAAGGGCTGCCCGGCCCGCAGGCCGGCCTGCACGGCACCGTTCTGCCACTCCCGGGGAGCGCGCTGCCGCAGCACCTCGGTCATGCGGGCGATGCCGGGCCCGGAGGAGTACGCCGCCACGTGCCCGAGCACCCCGCAGTCGCAGCCCAGCTCCACGGACCGGCCCAACAGGGCGGCCGTGGCCGGGAGATGGCCGATCTCGCCCTGCAAACCGCACCCGTCCACCGGCACGGCGCCGGTGCGCCGGTCCATGACGCGGCAGGCGATGCCGGTGCTGACGGTCGCGAGCAGCACCTTGCGGTGGTGCTCACGACCGGGCGCGGAAGCGAAGTGGAACAGCGCGGCGGTGACGTCGTTGACGAGGTGCCAGTCGACGTCGGGCCGCACCTCGCGCACCGCCCCGAGCAGGTCGAAGGGGCTCCCTGCCGGACCCCACAACGGCGCCGACCCGTACACGACACCGGTGCGGTGGTCCAGCGCGGCTCCGAACGACACCCCGGCGACCACGCCCGGCTCGGCCGGAACGGCGTCGCTGAGCGCCCGGACCATGAGCGCCCGCAACTGGGTGACGGTCGCCTGCGGATGCTGTCGGCGGCCGGGCGCCGGGCGTACGGACCGCTCGGTCAGCCCCTCCTCGGGGGACCAGCGGGCCCACCGCAGATGGGTGCCGCCCACGTCGATGACCACGGTCGGTGGATTCATGGCTGAACTGCCCTTACTCCTCGGAACAACCCCTTACCGCTCGGAACTACTCGGACGCGCCGAGGGGCTCGGGGAGCGCGTCGAGCTCTGCGATGTCCTCGGCGGTGAGCCGTACTTCGGCGGCGGAGGCGTTGTCCTGGAGGTACTTCGTCCGCTTGGTGCCGGGGATCGGGATCACGTACCGGCCCTGTTCGAGCAGCCAGGCCAGGGCGACCTGGGAGAGCGTCACGCCGTGCCGGTCCGCGACGGTGCGCACGACGTCCACGATCGCGTTGTTGTGCGCCATGGCCTCCTCGGTGAACCGGGGCATGAACTTGCGCCAGTCGCCGTCCGGCAGGTCGGCGGGCTTGCTGAAGGCACCCGCGAGTACTCCCCGGCCGAGCGGCGAGTACGGCATGAAGGAGATGCCGCGCTCCTCGCAGTACGGCAGGACCTCGCTCAGGGAGCGCCGGGTGAACAGTGACGCCTCGGACTGCACCGCCGACACCGGGTGCACGGCCTCGGCGCGCCGGATCTCCTCAAGGGAGACCTCCGACAGGCCCAGGGCCCGGAGCTTTCCTGCCGAGACGAGCTCCGCGAGGGCGCCCCAGCTCTCTTCGAGGGGGACGGTCGGGTCGATGCGGTGGATGAAGTACAGGTCGATGAAGTCGGTGCCGAGCCGCTTGAGGCTGGCGTCGACGGCGTCGCGGAGCTGCTCGGGGCGTCCGGCGTTGGGGTGGATGCCGTGGTCGTCGACGGTCTGGCCGCCCTTGGTGGACAGCACGACCTCGTCGCGGCGGCCGGCGACGGCCCGGCCGACGAGCTCCTCGTTGGTGAAGGGCCCGTACACGTCGGCGGTGTCGAGGAGGGTGACCCCGAGCTCGATCGCCCGGTGGATGACCTGCACGGACGTGTCGTCGTCCCGGCCGTTCGGGTCGTAGCCGAAGGACATGCCCATCGTGCCGAGTCCGATGCGGCCGACTTCCGGGCCGTTCGGGCCGAGGGTGGTGGTGCGCATGGTGTGCTTCCTCATCTGTGGGGTGTGGGTGTGGGTGTGGATGTGGATGTGGGGTGGTTGTGGTGCGGTGGCTGTGGTGCGGTCGAGCGGCTGTGTGCCGGCTGCGGTGACCGTGGTGCGGCTCCGTTCACGGGCGGATCGACTGGCGGTGGCGGAAGACGTTCCGGGGGTCCCAGGTCCGCTTGGTCCGCTGCAGCCGCTGGTAGTTGCCCTTGTAATAGAGCTCGGTCCAGGGAACCTTCGAGGTGTTGAACTCCGGGTCGCTGAGGTCGGCGTCCGGGTAGTTGATGTAGCAGCCGTCGGTGTGTTCGTTCGGCACGGGGACGCCGCCGGTGGCCGCGTAGACGGCCCGGTAGATGTTCCGCACCCAGTCGACGTTCGGCGCGTCGTCGGTGCGGTCGTTCCAGTACGTCTCGTACGTGATCTTCATGATGGAGTCGCGCTGGGCGACCGCGGTGTCGGAGGAGGACCTGCTGCTGATCGCTCCGCCGGAGGCGGGCAGCACCAGGCCGGCGAACCGGGCCCGGTGCTCGGTGGTCGTCAGCTGGTCGTGGATCGTCTCGATGGCCGCGGCGGCGAGCCCCTTGCGGTGGAAGGCCGACTTGTGCTTGCCGCGCATCGTCGGATCGGTCTGCTGGGCCGCGCTGGTGCCGACGAACTTGGTGGCGCGCAGCCAGGGCAGCCGGTACGTCGTGAAGTACTCCGAGATGCCCCGGTCGCCGCTCTGCTGCGGCACCTTGGGGGTGTCGCTCAGCCCGAGGGCGCGGGTGAACCCGTTCAGGAAGTCCGTCAGGAGCTTGGCCGCGTTCGGCACGGTGGCGTCGATCTGCACCAGCATGCCCAGGGAGCCCAGGGACTTGTGGTTCAGGAAGAGCCACGAGCAGAGGTCGGCGTACGGCGAGTTTGGGGCGCTGTTCGCCTCGAGCCACTTGCCGTAGAAGTCGACGAGCTTGACGAAACCCTCCTTGGTGACCTTCTCCCACGGCCAGGAGGCGCTGGTGACGAGGACTTCCGCCGGGGGCGCGGGCAGCACCTTGCGGGGGTCGGAGCCCGTCGCGCCGGGGGACCGGAACCAGTACTTCGTGATCACACCGAAGTTGCCGCCCCCGCCGCCGGTGTGCGCCCAGAACAGCTCGTGGTTCGGGTCGCTCTTGTCGCGGCCCGCCACCACGCTGCGCGCCCTGCCCTGGGCGTCCACGACGACGACCTCGACGGCTTCGAGGTGGTCGACGGTCAGCCCGTACCGGCGCGACAGCATCCCGTACCCGCCGCCGCTGACGTGCCCGCCGACGCCGACCGAGAAGCACGCGCCGCCGGGGAGGGTGACCCCCCAGCTCTTGTAGAGCTCCTCGTAGACCCTCAGCAGGGTGGCGCCGCCCTCGACGGCGAAGGCGCCCCGCTGCTCGTCGAAGTACACGTCGTCCATCAGGTTCATGTCGATGACGACCTGGACCTCGGCGTTGTGCACGAAGTCCTCGAAGCAGTGTCCGCCGCCCCGCACGCTGATCCGCTTGCCGCGGCTGACGGCCCCCTGGACCTGTTCCACGACCTGCGCCGTCGTCCTGGGCAGCACGATCTGCTCGGGGGCGGACGTCCAGCGCTGGTTCAGGCCGGAGGTGAGATCGGGGTAACGGGCGTCCTGCGGCGTCACCGTGAGCACACCGGCCCCGCCGGTCCCGCCGGCAGCGCCCGGGGCCGGGGCCGCCTGGGCGGTCCCCTCGGCGAGGGTGGTGCCGGTGACGCCGAGGGTGGCTGCCGAGCCCGCCACCAGGAATCGGCGGCGGTTGAGATGGGTCGTCATTTGCTTGAATTCCCTGTGGATATGGGGTCGTTGACGGCACGGTCCGTGGCGGAGGAGGTGGCCAAATCGGAGGCGGATTCGGAGGCGGATTCGGAGGCGGAGGCTGCTGCACGGTCGGCCCTCGACCGGGACCAGCGGCGCATGGCGGGCTGCTCGACGAGTACGTGCAGCAGCCAGCCGAAGAAGAGGCTCAGGGCGAGACTCAGTGCCATCAGGCCGAGCGCCTGCGCGGTGTCCCAGTGGCGTCCGGTCGGCGGCGCGGTCGCGAGCCGCATAGGCCCGTAGTACAGGACCAGGAAGTGCACCATGTAGAAGGCGAAGGAGACTTCGCCCAGCCACACCGGGAACCGCCGGGCCGGCACGGACGGCTTGTTCCGTACGTCCGCCACCGCCGTGGCGGCGATCACCAGGGCGATGGGCAGGGCGGTCGGTGCCACCAGCCCGTACGCGTCCGGCAGGAACACCATCAGCGTGTAACCCACGGCCAGGCAGCACAGCGCGGGAAGCCGCCGCAGCCCGATCCAGCGGCCCGCCAGTACGATCCGCGCCATCAGGATGCCCAGGACGAAGTCCAGCAGCCGGGTGGCCGGGCAGAAGTAGACGAACCAGTACTTCCACCAGGACACCGGCTGGTCCGGGGCCGGCGGGCCGTCCGGGAGCAGCTGCGCGATCAGTGGCACCACCCAGAACGCGGCGACGACGACACCGAAGGCGAGCCACAGCCGCTCCGGCCTGATCCGTCTGATCGGCTTGATCAGGAAGGGGAAGGCCAGATAGAAGAGCAGCTCGCACACGAGCGACCAACTGGGGCCGTTCGGACCGGCCATGATCTTCAGGTCGGGTACCCAGCTCTGGAGGAGCAGCAGACTCGGGACCGTGTTCCCGAGCCAGACGTTCGCACCCGCCCGGAGCATGAGCAGCAGTCCGGCGAGCCAGGTGACGAGGTGGTTGGGGTAGATCTTCGCGAGCCGTCGCCTGATGAACCGGCCGGGGGTGTCCCCGGTCCTGGAGGACCAGGCCAGCACGAACCCGCTGAGGACGAAGAAGAACCCGACGCCCAAGTACCCCGCCCGGCTCAGGTACTTCCAGAACGCGTGGTTGAGCGGCCCGTCGGTGAAGGGCGCGACGACCGCCACGTGCGTTACGAAGACGGCGACGGCGGCGAAGAACCGCATCCCCGTCAGCGAGGGGAGCCGCGAGGAGCGCGCGGACGGGGGTACGGCCGCGGATGTGGACGGGGGTACGGACGCGGATGACGGGGATACGGCCGCGGATGTGGACGGGGATACGGCCGCGGGTGCGGGCCGTATCGGTACGGAGGCTTCCTGCGTGTGCATCGACGTGTCCCGGTCAGCTAGTCGCAGCGGGAACGCGGGAGTCCGCCCGGCGCAACTCGTCGACAGCGGCGGCGAGTTCCTCGGCGGACACGTCGTTGACGAAGACCGCGTCGCCGATTCCCACCGGCAGCGGGAGCCGCTGCTGCCCGTCGCGGTGGCGCACCGTCTCCTCCAGTGCGGAAGCCAGCAGTGAGGCCTCCAGCAGCGGGTTCCAGCGCGGGAGTTCCAGCAGTCGCATCACGTCGAGGACGCGCTCGCGCTGCTCCGCCGTGACCAGTCCGCGCCGTTCGGCGACGACCGTGGTCAGCGCCATGTCCAGGCAGACGGCCTCGCCGTGCAGCAGGGCCGGAAGGGCCCGCATCTCGATGGTCGGGCTGAAGGTGTGGCCGTAGTCGACCACCCGCTCCAGCTCGGTCTCCCAGAGGTTGGGCTGGAGCTCCTCCAGCATGCCGTGCACCGCCCGCTGCACCACCTGGGCGGCGACCCGCCCCTGGGAGACGGCGTCGCCCTGGAACTTCGTCTCCAGCAGCCGGTCGCCGTGCTGCTCCAGGAGTGCGAAGAGGTTCCGGTCCTTGATCAGGGCGATCTTCAGGATCTCCGCGAGGCCGTTGGCGATGTGCCGGCGGTCGACCGTGGCGAGGAAGGAGCGGTCGAGGAGGGTCAGGGAGGTGGCGAAGTACGTCCCGAGCCGGTTCTTGTGTCCGTTGAAGTTCACCCCGGTCTTCACTCCGACCCCCGCGTCGACCAGGCCGATCAGCGTGGTGGGGACCCGCAGGACCGGGGTGCCGCGCCGGTAGAGGTTGGCGACGAGGCCGACGATGTCCATCAGGACGCCGCCGCCGATCACGATGATCGGCTCCTGTCGGCGGTTGATGCCGAAGGCGTCGAGTGCCTGGACGATCTTTCCTGCGGTGTCGAAGTTCTTGACCGTCTCGTCGGCCTTGACGTGGTGCAGGCGGAAGTCGACGCCGTGGTGCGTGAAGTACTTCTCGATCCGCTCACCGTGCAGCGCGGCCACTTCCTCGTCGATCACCACGAAGCGCCGGAGGGGACCGGTGGCAGTCACCGTGCCCGCGCCTTCGAGCAGTGCGGTGCTCCCGAGGTCGAACGCGTCCTCGCAGATGCGGACCTCGTAGGACAGCGGCTTCGCCGAGCGCACGGTCCAGGAGTCGATGTGGTCGCTGTGGGTGTAGAGCCCGGCTGAATGGAACGGCTCGGTCATGGAAAAAATCCCCCCGGAGTATGTGGACAGGACCCGATGAGGGCCTCGAAGCGGTGCGTTGCGCCGACCGCCGACGTAAATCTATGCAGCAATCTAACTTTGTACGCAAGTCCATGTGCTGCACGCAACATCCACTCGCCCTTGAGTCGGTGCGCTCTGAGGCGCCCGCCGCCCTCTACCGGTTAGTTGCAGGTCAGGGCGGTGTAGGAGGGTTAACAAGGTGTTCACGCGGGGCGGCGGGACAATCTTGAGTCCGCGTGTATTTTTGTGCTGAAACATGATTCAGGGGGTTGGGATGAGGCTGGCTGCTGCGCCGGAGATCGCGATCGTGGGGATGGGCTGCAGATTTCCGCAGGCCAGGGGGATCGAGGCGTACTGGCGCCTGCTCGAAGGGAACGTCGATGCCGTCTCGCTGATACCGGGGGACCGGTTCGACATCGCCGAGCACTGCGTCTCCGACGCCTCCGGCATTCTGGAACCGGGCAAATCGGTCTCCCGGTACGGCGGCTTCCTCGACGACCTGTACCGCTTCGACGCCGGATTCTTCGGCATCTCGGCGCGCGAGGCCGCGACGATGGACCCCCAGCAGCGGCTACTCCTGCAGGTCGCCTGGGAAGCACTCGAAGACGCCGGGATCCGGCCGTCCGGCCTGGCCGGCACCCGTACCGGCGTCTTCGTCGGACAGGCGACGGCCGAGTACGCGGACGTCTCCCCGGCAGCTGCCGCGAAGGACGTACGCGCCATGGTCGGCAGCCGCCTCCGTGCGGCCACCGCGGGCCGGCTCTCCTTCGCCCTCGACCTCCACGGACCGAGCCTGGTCCTGGACACCGCCTGCTCGTCGTCCCTGGTCGCCGTGCACACCGCCCGCCAGAGTCTGCTCACGTCGGAGAGCGACCTGGCCATCGCGGCCGGGGTCAACGTCGTGCTCTCACCGGACGACGCCATCGCCTACTCGCAGGGCGGCATGCTCGCCCCGGACGGACGGTGCAAGTTCGGTGACAGCTCCGCCGACGGATTCGTCCGCAGCGAGGGCATCGGCGTCGTACTGCTCAAGCGGCTGCCCGACGCGCTGCGCGACGGCGACAGGGTGCTGGGCCTCCTGCTGGGCAGCGCAGTCAACAACGACGGCCGCGGCAGCGGCCTGCTGCTGCAACCGGCGGTGTCAGGACAGGTCGAGATGGTGCGCGAGGCGTGCCGTACCGCTGGAATCTCCCCCTCCCAACTCGACTACGTGGAGGCCCACGGCACCGGCACCACCGTCGGCGACGGCGTGGAACTCCGGGCACTCGCCGAAGCGATCGCAGGAGAGCGGAGCGCCGAGAACCCACTGCCTGTCGGCTCCGTCAAGTCCAACATCGGGCACGCCGAGGCGGCGGCCGGCATGGCCGGACTCATCAAGGCCGTACTGACCGCCCGGCGCCGGCTGATCCCCGCGTCCCTGCACCTCGGACAGCCGCACCCGCTGCTGGAGGAAGGCGGTCTGCCGCTGCGGGTCGTGAACCGCAACACCGTGCTGGAACCGGCCGCGGACACCGCCCTGCTGGGCGTCAGCTCGTTCGGCATCTCGGGCACCAACGCCCACGTCGTCGTGGGCGAGTACCGGGAGCCCGCCGCAGAGGCCCCCGCCCCGCCCGCGCGCCTCACCGGCAGACCCGAACTGCTGGTGCTCAGTGCCCGTACCCCCGCCGCGCTGCGCCTGCTGGCACTCGACTACGCCGACTACCTCGGACCCTCCGGCGCAGGACGGAAGTTCGGCCTGCCGGACATCTGCCACACGGCCGCCCTCGGACGCGACGCCCACCCCTACCGCATGTGGGCGGCCGGAGCGGACCACGACGCACTCGCCGCCACCCTGCGCGCCCTGGGCCACGGCGAGGACGACCCGCACGGCGGCATCGCCGACACGGGCTTCGGCGGCGACCGCAAGACCGCCTTCGTCTTCCCAGGCCAGGGCTCGCAGTGGCTGGGCATGGGCCGGGAACTCCTCGAATCCTCCGCCGTGTTCCAGGAGAGCATGACGGAGTGCGACGCGGCCGTACGGGAGGAACTGGGGTGGTCCGTCCTCGACGTGCTCACCGCGGACACCGGCGAATTCCCCGACAGCGTCGCGGTCGTGCAGCCGGTGCTCTGGGCGATGGAGGTCTCCCTGGCCGCACTGCTGCGGGAGAGCGGACTGGAACCGGACCTGTGCCTGGGGCACAGCATGGGCGAGAGCGCCGCCGCGTACGTCGCCGGGGCGCTCTCGCTCCGCGACGCGGCCGCGGTGATCTGCCGCCGGAGCACCCTGATGCAGCGGCAGGCCGGCCGCGGCGCGATGCTGGCCGTCGAACTGCCCGCCGACGAGGCGGGACGGGTGGCGGCCCGCTTCGGCGACGAGGTGTGCGTCGCCGCGGAGAACGCCCCGGAGGCGACCGTGCTCGCGGGCGACCCCGGCACGCTGGACGAGATCGCGGCGTTCCTCAAAGAGCGCGAGGTGTTCTGCCGGCGCGTGAAGGTGAATATCGCCTCCCACTCCCCGCACATGGACGAACTCCGGGACGCCCTCACAGCCTCGCTCGCCGGCCTCACCCCGACGACACCGCGGACCGGCATGTTCTCCACGACCCGGTGCGCACCCGTGACGGCGGACACCCCGCTCGACGCGGACTACTGGACGGACAACCTCCGCAAGCCGGTGCGGTTCGTGGAGAGCGTCCGGACGGTGCTCAAGGAGGACGACCTCGTCTTCGTGGAGGTGAGCCCGCACCCGCTGCTCGTACAGGCACTCCTGGACACCCAGCAGCACGTCGGCAAGGAGCCGGCGGCCACCGCGACGCTGGTACGGCGGCAGAGCGAACTCACCGCTCTGGCACGTGTCACCGGAAACGTGTTCGCCCATGGCGGCACGGTCGACTGGAGCCGCTGGTTCGCCCGGACGGGCCGGCGCGGCGAGTTCGTGGACCTGCCGACGTACCACTGGGACGAGGAGGAATTCCTCCCCGACCGCTCACCCGACCGCTCACCGGGCCGCTCCCCGGGCAACTCCCCGGCCCGTACACGGGAGACCGGTTATGAACGCCGGCTCCACCCGCACAGGCTGGGGCTCGACGAGCTGGGCGGGGGAGTGCGGGTGCGCGGGCTCTCCATGGTTCCCCCGGCGGTCCACTTCGGAGCCGTCGCGGAGACCGCCCGGGACCTCGGCGACAGCGGGAACGTCCTCCTTGAGGACATCACCTTCACCGGCCCGCCCCTGGAGCTGGCCACGCTGCGCGAGACGTCCGGCGCACTGCGCGTCCGGCTCGATCCCCTCGATCCCCTCTTTCCCGCCGATCCCACCGATCCCGTCGATCCCCTTGATCCCGCCGGCCCTCTCGCTCGCCTCGGCAGCGCACCGGGGAGCTTCCGGTTCCGTACCGACACCAGCGTGCCGGGACGGGCGCAGGCGCCGGGGATCGCGGGCACGGTCCGGGTCGGCCGGGAGGCGGTGCGGGACGCGCGCGACGCCTCGTACGGACAGGAGCTGCTCGACTCCGCGCTGACCCGCTGTACGGAGTACGTACCCGCCGCGGAGTTCCAGCGCAGGGCACAGGCGCGCGGCTTCGACGTCGACCCGGCCCTGCGTACGGTCGCCCAGGTGTGGCGCAGGGACGGTGAAGCGGTGGCCCGGCTTTCGGCTGCCCGCCTCCGGGGGCCCGGCGCCCTGGAGGCGGGACTGCTGCCGATGCTCGCCGCGTGGCCGCACTCGACGACGGGCTCCGGTGCGACCGGTGCGTACCTGCCGGTCTCCTTCGACAGCGTGCGGTTCACGGGCGAACTCGCGGACGGCCGCTGGAGCGTGGCCCGCTTCGCGGCGGCGGGCGAGGGCGGGGACGCGCGCTGCGACGTCGTCGTGCTGGCTGCCGACGGGCGGGTCCTGCTGGAGGTCACCGGCATGGCGCTGCGCGGCCTGTCCTCCCACGAAGACCGGCTGCCGGCCTCCGCCCCCACTGCCGCTTCCGCTTCCGCATCCTCACCCGCTTCCGTATCCACACCTGCTTCGCCTTCCGCTTCCGCTTCCGCGTTCGTACCCCACCCCGGCGTGCCGACGCCGGTGCCGGACCGTCCGGAATTGCCCGCCGAGTCCGACGCGCCGCGCCGGACTCCCATGGAGCTGGTGGCCGGCGTGCTCGGGACCTCGGCGGAGCGGCTCGACCCCCGGCGGCCGCTGCGCGATCTGGGCCTCGACTCCCTGATGGCCGGCCAGCTCCGGCTCCGGCTGCGGAACTCCTACGGAGTGGACATCCCCGTAGGACGTCTGCTGGGCGCGGAAGGGGTGGCGAACGTGCTGGGTCCGCTCTTCGACCAGCGCCGTTGAGACAGGACTGCCGCTCACTCTTGTACTGTGGTATACGTATTTCGAAGGTGGGGGCCAGCCAGTACAAGCAAGGAAGCGGCGACCTGTGTCCGAGAATCCGCTGCGGCCCATGGGCCGCAGAGAACGCAGTAAACAACGTGTCAGGGAGAACATCTACGCGGCCGCCCTGACCCTCTTCGCGGAACAGGGTTACGACAGCACCACCGTCGACCAGATCAGCGAACGCGCCGACGTGGCCAGGGGCACCTTCTTCAACTACTTCCCCCGCAAGGAGGACCTCGTCACCGCCTGGGCGACCGAGCGGCAGCGGAAGCTCGAAGAGCGCATGGAGAAGACGATGCGGGACGCTCCGGACGACGTCACCGTCCACCTGGAGCTCTGTATGGCGGCCCTCGCCGACTTCAACGAGGCGGAACGGGACGTCACCCCCGCCATGCTGACCGCCTGGGTCAAGGCCGGGCGGCCGCTGATGGAGGAGCCGTACGCGGGCCGGGTCTTCGCCGACATCATCGCCGCAGGTCAGCGCAGCGGGCAGATCGCTCCCGGGATCGACCCGCTACGGGTCGGGAACGTGGTGCGGGACGCCTATCTCGGTATCCTCTACCGCTGGTCCCAGAACCCCGGGGGCCAGGCGCCCCTGCGCATGGAGCTGCGCGAACTCCTGCGCGTCATCCTCACCGGCGTCCTCTCCTACGCCCAGCGGGGCTGGACCTCCGCTCCCGCCCTTCCCTCCCCTCAGGATCCCGTGCCCGCCGCCGGACGGGCGGTGACCAGGCCCGATTCGTAGGCCGCGATGACCGCCTGGGCACGGTCGCGGACGGCGAGCTTGTCGAAGATGCTGGTGATGTAGTTCTTCACCGTGGAGAGGCTGATGTCCAGGGCGGCGGAGATTCCGGCGTTGTCGAGGCCGGTGGCCATCAGGCGCCACACCTCGACCTCGCGGGGGGTGAGTTCGCTGCCGGGTCCACCCGGGCGGGCAGGGGTCGGCCGCTCGCCGTGGGGTGTTCGTACGTACGTGGAGATCAGCCGGGTGAGCAGGCGCGGCGCGACGACGGCCTCGCCGGTGTGGACGGTGCGGATCGCCGCGGCCAGGTCCTCCGGGGAGCTGTCCTTGGGCAGGAACCCGTAGGCTCCGGCGCGCAGGGCGCCCACCACGTACTCGTCGAGGTCGAAGGTACTGAGGGCCAGGACTCGGCAGTCGGGCACCGTGGCAGCGAGCTCCCGGGTCGCGCCGACCCCGTCGAGAACGGGCATCCGGATGTCCATCACCACGACGTCGGGGCGCAGTTCGCGGGCGAGGGCGACGGCCTGTGCACCGTCCCCGGCCTCGCCCACCACCTCGAAGGACGGATCGGGGGAGAGGATCAGCGACAGACCGCGCCTGACCAGCGGCTGGTCGTCCACGATCAGCACCCTGATCCGCGGTGTCGCTGTCGCTGTCGCTGCCGGTGTCGGTGTTGCTGGCGTCGGCGTCGGCGTCGTCGGTTCCGTCCCGGTCATCGGTGTGCTCCCTCGTGCTGGACGGCCGCCTCGGCCGCCTCGTCCATGGTCAGCGGCAGTTCGGCCAGCACGGCGAATCCGCCGTCGGGCCGCGGGCCGACGGTGAGGGTGCCGCCGTGCAGGGCGACGCGCTCACGCATGCCGATGAGGCCGTATCCGCCCGAGCCCGCCACCGGGGCCCCCTCCTGCGGCGGCCGGCCTCCGCCGTCGTCCCGTACCTCGATGACGACCTGATCCTGACGGTACGTCAGCTGTACGTTCGCGTGTGCGTCGCCCGCGTACTTGCGGGTGTTGGTGAGGGCCTCCTGAACGATTCTGAACACCGTCAGGCCGACCGTCGGCGGCAGCGGTCGCCGCGCCCCGCGGACGCCGAACCCGGTCGGCAGCCCGGCGAGCCGGGACTCCGCCACCAGTCGGTCGAGGTCGTCGACGCCGGGCTGGGGCAGCGCGGGCGAGTCCTCCGGTTCGTCGTCGGCCCGCAGTACGTCGAGGAGCTGGCGCATCTCGCGCAGCGCGAGCCGGCCGGAGGACTCCAGGGTGACCAGGGCGTCCCGGACCACCTCCGGCTGGGCGAGGTTGGCTCGGGCTCCTCCGGCCATCAGCTGCATGGTGGTGATGTGGTGGGCGACGATGTCGTGCAACTCCCGTGCGATACGGCGACGTTCGTCGGCCACTGCGCGGTCGGCGAGGAGTCTGCGGTTGGCCGCCACCTCCCGCTGCCAGCGGTTCACCGCCAGCGCGGTGCCGACGACGATCAGGGCGGTGAGGGGCGGGTAGAGGGCGTCCCGCAAGGGCGGAATCCGGCCGGTGCTCTGGCTCAGCAGGGTCAGCGAAATCGTCGTGACGGCCGCGACCGCCGTCACCAGGCCCGAGCAGGCCCTGGCGACCGAGTACAGGGCGACCACCAGGACCGCACCGAAGTGGCTGGGCAGAGGCACGGTCAGGGCGGCCGTCACATCGAGAGCCAGTACGGCGGCGAGCGCGGCCACCGGATGACGACGCCGGGCGAGCAGGGGCAGGGCCGCCAGCGCGACGAGGAGGAACCCGGCCACGCTCACGTCGTGCCGGCCGGCGGGGTCGTTGAAGAACACGTAACTGAGCAAATTCATCGCACATGCCCCGCCGGTCACGAGCGCGTCGTTACGGGTCCACGGCGGCTCGCCCTCGCCGCCGACACGCAACCGCTCCAGGGCAGCGCGGGGACGTATACGCAGGCGCCCTCGGCCGGAGGCGGGGCTGGTGGGCTGCGCCGCTCGGGAGGCGGCGGGGTCGGCGTGCAGCGCCGCTCGGGAGGCGGAGGGCTCGGTGTGCAGCGGTGCCTGGGCATCGTTGGGCTCGGCGTGCTGCGGGTCTCGGGTCTCGGCGGGCTCGGTGTGCTGCGTTCCCCGGGTCTCGTCGGGGCCCGTGTGCACCGGTCCGTGGGTATCGGCGGGGCCCGTGTGCCGGGGCCCTGCGGCAGCTCCTCGGGCGGCGTCGGGACTCGTGCCCTGCGGCCCTTCCGCGCCATCGGGCCCGGTGTGTCGGCTGCTGGGCATGTGTGGTCTCCCTGTGTCCGGCTTCCTGGTCTGCCCTCTTGGTCTGCCGGCGTCCCGGTACCCGGAACAGGGTTGCACAGCAGCCGTGGTGAGAGCACCGGCGGAGGCGGTTCTTACCCTTCTGACCTGGGCGGGGAGCAGGGCCACGACCAGGGCCGGGACCAGGACCAGGGTCCTGGTCGTGGGGCGGGGAGGGACCCAGGGCCCCGGTGCGGATCATCCGTTGCCACGACGTCCGGCGGGCCTGCCGGTGATGGTCTGGAGGCAGGCCGGAAACCCCCGGCAGACGTCCGTGTGCAAGACCGTCCGCCGGAGGACACCGTGATCCGCGCCCTGACCCGTTACTCCACCGCACATCCGTGGAAAATCATCGCCCTGTGGGCGGTGCTGGGTGTGGTGTTCAGCGCGCTGGCGCCGACCCTGCTCGCCCGCGTCACCCAGCACAGGACCGCGGATTTCCTGCCCCGCAGCTACGACTCGGCCGCCGCGCTGCAGATCGCCCAGGAGCAGTTCGGGGGGAACCCCGACGCCCTCACGGTGACGGTGCTGGTCGCCCGGTCCGACGGCAAGGCCCTCGGGCCGGCCGATCGGAAGCGGATCGGGGCCGAGGCGGCGAAGTGGGGGCAGCGTCGGGTGGTCATGCCCAGGGAGGACGACGTTCCGCAGTTCCTGGTCCCGGACCGGTCCCAGACGCCGAAGGTCGCCCCGGCGATGACGGCCCCCGACCGGAGCTTCGAACTGCTCTCCGTACAACTGGCCGGGATCCCTTCGGACAAGGGGGTTCAGGGCGTTTACCGGGCCTTCCGGGACGCGGCCAGGACGCAGTTCGAGGAGGTGGGGATGCGTACCGGATTCACCGGGGAACTCGCCGACCGGGTCGACACCACCGATGCGCACAAGACCGCCGCGAAGGTCGGGGGCGCGCTGGTGATGGTGTTCATCATCCTGCTCAACGTGCTCGCTTTCCGCAGCGCGCTGGCGGCCCTGCTGCCGCTGATCGCGGTCGCGGTGATCGGCGCGGTGGCCGCGGGAGCCGTCGCGAGTGCCGCGATGCTCACCGGGCGCAAGCTCGACGCGAGCACCCCGGAACTGATCAATGTCGTCCTGCTCGGCATCGGCATCGACTACCTGCTGTTCCTGCTGTTCCGCTTCCGCGAGCAACTGCGCAACCGGCCCGAACAGCCCGCCCGCGAGGCGGCTGAACAGGTCTCGGGACGAGTGGGCACCGCCATCACCTCGGCGGCGCTGACCATCGTGGCCGCGTTCGCCACGCTGGGACTTGCGACCTTCGGACAGTTCCGCTCGCTGGGCCCCGCGATCGCCGTAGCGGTCCTGGTGATGCTGCTCGGCAGCCTCACCCTGCTGCCCGCGCTGCTCGCGGCTGCCGGGCGCAAGATGTTCTGGCCCTCCAAGAGCCTTCTCCGCAAGCCGGGCGAAGGCCGTGCCGCCCGCTTCGGTGACCTGGTCGCACGACGGCCGCTGATGATGCTGACGGCCTCTGTCGCCCTGCTCGCCGCGCTGGCCGCCGGGCTGACCGGCATCCGGATGGACTACGGCCGGGGTGACTCGGGCGACCGGACCCCCGCAGCCGCTACCGCCGCCGAGATCTCCCGCACGCTGCCGGCCGGAGTGTCGGACCCGACGAGCGTCTTCGTCACCGCCAAGGACGGCCGAGCCCTCAACACCGCCGGATTCGACGGGCTTTCCCGCAGGCTCTCCCAGGTCGAAGGAGTGGGCAAGGTCGCTCGTACCGTACTGAACGAGGACCGCCGGGCCGCCCGTATCGACCTCTACCCGACCGCCGACCCGCAGAGCCAGCGGGCTCGCGACCTGGTCGCGGGGCCGATCAGGGACACCGTCGCCCGGCACACCCCCGCCGGGACGACGGCCCACGTGGGCGGAACGGCGGCGATCTTCGCTGACGTCTCCGTCGCCGTCGACCACGACCTGAGGATCGTGTTCCCGGTCGCGGCGGCACTGATCGCGCTGATTCTGCTGCTGCTCCTGCGCAGCCTGCTCGCACCTCTGGTCCTGATGCTCTCCGTGGGGCTCGGCTTCGCCGCCACTCTCGGTGCTTCCACGCTGCTGTTCCAGCACACGCTCGGCGGGCCGGGCGTCAACTTCACGCTCCCCCTGCTGCTGTTCCTGTTCGTCGTGGCACTGGGCACCGACTACAACATCCTGATCGCCGACCGGATCCGGGAGGAGATGCAGCGGCCGGGCCCGGCCCGCGCCGCCGTCGCCCGTGCGGTACGGCACACGACACCGTCCATCGCGACGGCCGGACTGGTGCTGGCCGGTTCCTTCGCCACGCTCGCCGCGAACCCGGGAAGCGAACAGGACGCCTTCGCGCTGACGCTCGGCATCATGCTCTCCGCGCTCGTACTTTCCCTGGTACTGGTCCCGGCCCTCGCCGCTCTCCTCGGCCGGGCCATCTGGTGGCCGTTCCGCCCGAGGCCCGCCGCGGGCGGCCACCCGCGGCACCGGGCGACCGCGCCTGCGCCGGAACCCGAGAAGGTCACCGCGTACTGAGACGGGGGCGGCCGACGCCCCCTGCCCACACGGCCCGATGGACATCTGGACATCTCCCGGCTTCCCGCGGACGTACGGCAGCGGCGACGCCGCGCCGAGATACGTGAGTGCCTGCGCTCGCGACGGGCGCGGCTGTCGCCCCAGGACCTGGGCAGGCCGGCCGGCGGCGGGCGGCCAGCAGCCAGCGGCGGTCGACGGGCGGCGGGCGGCGGACGCCGGGGCTCCGCCGGGTGATCGACGGCCGGCTGCCTCGCCCCGCCTGCGTCATCGAGCGCGCGGACGCCGCCCGCTGTCCGGACGACAGTCCCCCCAAGCGGCCGTACAGGCTCCGGTTGGTAGCCTCCCCTGATGACTTTCACCTTCGACGAAGCCGTCCGCGCCCGCCTGAAAGCCCCTCATATCTGGTACGTCGGAACCGTGTTCCCCGACGGAGCGCCGCAGGTCAGCCCGATGTGGGTGGATCTGGAGGGCGAGGGCGAGCTGACCTTCAACACGTCGGTGGGCCGGGTGAAGGAACAGAACCTGCGCCATGACCCCCGCGTCTACCTCTCGCACGCGGACGCCGTCGACCCCTTCGACCGGGTGCAGATCAGCGGCGAGGTGGTCCGCTTCATCGAGGGCGAGGAGGCGCACGACCGGATGGACCGGCTGGCCCAGAAGTACCTGGGCAGCGAGCGGTTCGAGTGGATCATGCCGGGGGAGCAGCGGGTCGCGGTGGTCGTACGTCCGACCAAGGTGCGGCACATCGTCGGGGTGGAGCGGTTCCGGCCGGGCGGCCCCGTTCCCGCTCCCTGACAGGGCGTCTTCCTCCGCAGTGGTGTCTCCCCCTGACAGGGCGTCCCCCTGACAGACACCTTCAGTAGGCGAACCCCTCGCCGAAGGCGGCGGCGAGCGCCTGCGCGATCAGGTCCGGCAGTTCGGACCTCCCGTCGTCCTCGGCCCAGCGCATCAGTGCCGTGTTCATGACGGCGAGACAGGCACTGGCCGCCGCTCGGGCGCGGAATGCCCTATCAGGATCGGCGGTTTCGGCGCCCTCGGCGGCGTCGCTCCCGAGAGCGCCGACGATCGCCTCCTGAAGTGCGTAGTGGCTGTCCAGGTGCTTGGCCCGCAGGGCCGGTGTCGAGATCATGAGCCGGAGGCGGGCCAGCAGGAACTCCTTGTTCGCCGTCGGGTCGCCTCCGGGGCCGCCGCTGGTCAACGTCGTGGCCGCGTCGACGAGTGCCGTCCCGATGCGGCGGACCAGGGGCTGCTCGGCGGACGACGCGGCGATCCGCTCGGCGACGAGTCGGCCGTTCTGGTCGACGAGCACCAGGTCTTCCTTCGTGGGGAAGTGCCGGTACACGGTCATGGGCGACACGCCTGCCGCCTTGGCGACGCCGGCCACGGTCGTGGCGTCGTACCCGTGCTCCGTGAACAGCCGTACCGCGTGTGCCTGAATCGCGCGCTGTGTCTCGGATCTCCGTTGTGCCCGCAGGGTTGGGTGCTGATCTGTCATGTGGTAGACACTACCTCAGTGGTAGTCACTACCATGTTGGTGGTGACCAACGGATCGGGGTGGCGGGCATGAACGATCTGACCGGCAGGACGGCTCTCGTCACGGGAGCATCACGAGGCATCGGACAGGCGATCGCGGTCCGGCTCGCCGCCCGGGGAGCTGTGGTCGCCGTGCACTTCGGTACGGACGAGCCCGGTGCGGCGGCGACGGTCGACGCGATCGAACGTATCGGTGGAACCGCGTTCGCCGTCGGGGCAGAACTGGGCCTGGACGACGACGTCGAGACGCTCTTCGCGGGAGTCGAGGCCGGCCTGGCAGGACGGCCCCTCGACATCCTGGTGAACAACGCGGCGGCCGGGCCCGCCGGCCCGCTCGGAGCCACCACGAGGAAGGAGTTCGACCACCTCTTCGCGGTGAACGTCCGCGCGCCCTACTTCATCATCCAGCGTGCGCTGTCCCTGCTCCGCGACGGTGGCCGCATCGTCACGATCTCGTCGGTGGCGACCCGGATGGCCAACCCCGGCCAGACGTCCTTCGCCATGACGAAGGGCGCGGTCGAGACGATGAGCATGACGCTGGCCAACGAGCTCGGGGTCCGGGGAATCACGGTGAACGCGGTCGCCCCCGGCGCGACCCGGACCGCGACCAACGGCTCCTTCTTCGAAGCGCCGGGCCTGGCCGAACACATCGCCGCAACGACGGCGCTCGACCGGCTCGGCGGCCCCGACGACGTCGCCGAGGTCGTCGCGTTCCTCGCCTCCGACGCGGCGCGCTGGATCACCGGGCAGGTCATCGACGCGAGCGGGGGGCTGTTCCTGGGGCCGCGCGCCTGAGCAGACAGCGGGGGGGGGGGCTCTCGGGGACGTCCGTGCTCGTCGGGTTCGGCTCGCTTGCCGGGCTCCTGATGATCGTGGCTGCC